>JBCBUA010000039.1:16935-27069 GCA_039818365.1 Pseudomonadota bacterium | reverse complement strand
GCTCGCGCAAAAAGAGTATTGAGGTTGCAGTGCTGTTAGAATTGTATTTTTCAGCGATGCAATTTTTGTAGGTATTCTCGTTTTTCTGGCAAGACTACGTTTGTACAACCTAAAAGCGCGCTTTATGCGAAGTTTTAGGAAACGTTAAGCATGGCGAGTGGATTGCTTGCAGGTTCTGGTCTTCCATGTGTTCGAGGCCGCATCGGGAAGGCTCCAGTTCTCAGGTGGTGCCCGCAAACTGAAGACAGCACCTGTCTTCCACTGACTGCCGTGCTCCCGATTTGGCAGGGTGGTGTCGTGGTCATAATGTCGCCATGACGCATTCACGCTATTCGCCTTCCGGTTCTGTCGCGATACTGCGGCCCAAAGATCGATGCGTCGGTCACGCAAATCACAAGCGAACGGGGTGGCCGGGTCGCCGGCTGTTCCAGCGTTTTGAAGAGGATTGAAACATGTCAGCATTTCCTGACAGGGCACAGGTCATCATCGTCGGGCTGGGAGGCATCGTCGGTGCCTCGGTGGCGCACCACCTTCTGGAGCGCGGCTGGACGGATGTCGTCGGCATCGACAAGTCCGGTATTCCGACCGACATCGGCTCGACGGCGCACGCCTCCGATTTCTGCTACACGACCAGCCACGATTATCTCTCCGTCTGGACAACGCAGTATTCCATCGAGTTCTTCGACAGGATGGGCCATTACGCCAGGGTTGGCGGGCTCGAGGTCGCGCGGACCGGCGACGATACCTGGATGGAAGAGATCAAGCGCAAGGTCACTTCTGGCAAGGCCTTCGGCACCAATGTGCGGCTGGTCGATCCCGCCGAGATCAAGGAACTGTTTCCGCTGATCGAGGAAGACCAGGTCCAGGGCGGTATGTTCGATCCCGATGCGGGCCTTGTTGTCCCGCGCTCCCAGACCGTGGCCGGGCGGCTTGTCGATCTTGGGGAGAAAACCGGCAAGCTCAAGGCCTTCGCGAACACGCCCGCTCAGTCACTGATCGTCGAAGACGGACGCATCAAGGGCGTCGTGACCCATCGCGGCACGATCATGGCGGATCATGTCATTGTCTGCGCCGGGCTCTGGGGCCGCCAGATCGCGGCCATGGTAGGTGAGGACCTTCCGGTTATGCCGGTTGATCACCCGCTGACCT
Organism: Pseudomonadota bacterium; assembly: GCA_039818365.1. Taxonomy (GTDB): domain Bacteria; phylum Pseudomonadota; class Alphaproteobacteria; order Rhizobiales; family Stappiaceae; genus Roseibium. The sequence continues at coordinate 25,920 of JBCBUA010000039.1, read as the reverse complement.
TTTTCGGTCCCTATAACGAGTTCGAGGGAACCGGAAAGGACATTGGCTATCCGCTGCTGCGTGACCAGGGCAACTCCGCCTATATGCGCGACACCGGCGATCCGAAGACCGCAGAAGGCGGACAGATCGAATGGGGGTATTACGAGACCGAGCACCCGCGCATGTGCCACCCGCGCGACCTGCTTGAGAAGGACCAGGCGCGTCTGTCGCCATCCCAGCGCGACCTGGAAATGGAACAGGTCATCGAGCCGCTCGAGCGTGCCATGGAGCTGACGCCGATCCTCGGTGAACTCGGTTACAACGAAGGCCACTCCTATAACGGCCTTTTGCAGGTCTCTGCTGCCGGCGGTCCGTCCTGCGGCGAAAGCCAGAAAGTCCGCGGACTCTGGTACTGCGTGGCGATCTGGGTCAAGGACGGTCCGGGCTACGGCAAGCTGATCGCCGACTGGATCACCGACGGCCGGACGGAGATCGACCACGCCCCGATCGACTATTCGCGCTTTTATGCCCACCAGATGACCGAGGACTTCATTGCCGGCCGCTGTTACGAGGCTGCGCAGAAGATCTACTTCCCGGCGATCCATCCCCGTGAGCCCTATGCAACGGGGCGCGGCGTCAAGCGGTCACCCTTTTATGAGCGCGAAGTCGAACTTGGCGGTCATTTCATGGAACTCGGCGGCTGGGAGCGGGCGCATGGCTACGCGGCCAACGAGCATCTGCTTGAGAAATACGGCAACCGTGTCCCGGTCCGCGAGGCCGAGTGGGACAACAGGCATTTCTGGCGTGTTTCCAATGCCGAGCAACTGGCCATGAGCGAGGACTGCGGCATCATCAACCTGTCGCATTTTTACATGTTCGACGTCTCGGGGCCGGATCATGTCGCATTGCTGGAGTGGCTGTGTGCGGCCAGGATCGGCGGCGACACCAATATCGGCAAGGGGATCTACACCCATTTCCTTGATGACGAGGGCAACGTGCGCGCCGACCTGACCGTCTTCCGCATGGAAGACCGGTGCCGCATCGTTGACGGTGCCGACGCCGGGCCGCGCGATTATCACTACGTCAAACGCATCGCTGCGGACAAAGGCTTCGACGTGACAGTGACGGATGTCAGCGAGGAGTTCACGACGATCGGCATCTGGGGACCGAACGCGCGCGAGAACCTGAAAAAGGTTGTCTCCGACCCGGCCGCGCTCGATCCGGAGAATTTTCCTTTCGCGGCGATCCGCCAGATCGAAATTGCCGGCAAGCCCGTTTCTGCCCTGCGTCTGTCTTATGTCGGAGAGCAGGGCTGGGAACTTCACATGAAATACGAGGACGGCTTGGCCGTCTGGGATGCGCTGCGCGATATCGGCGTGATGGCGGTCGGCGTGGAGACCTATGCCAATTCGCGGCGCATGGAAAAAAGCCTCAGGTTGCAGAATGCCGATCTGCTGACGCAGTACAATCTTTATGAAGCAGACCTGGCGCGCCCGAAGGTCAAGGAAGCCGACTTCCGCGGCAAGGCAAAACATCTTGAATACCGGGCCCGCGACAAGCAGCCCGCCATGCTGTGCACGCTCGTCATGACGGAAAACACGGATAGGAACGGCGTCCAGCGCTATCCGGTCGGAGCCATGCCGGTGATGGATCCGGACACGGGCAAGACGCTGGTCGACGAGCTGGGCCGGATTTCCTACACGACGTCGGTCGCCTTTGGTCCAACCATCGGCAAGAACATCGCGCTGGCATATCTTCCGCAGGACTATTGCAACGTTGGACGCAAGCTCAACGTGGAGTACATGTCGGAGAGCTACCCCGTCGAGGTGGCCGGTGTCGGCTACGCACCGCTCTATGATCCGGAGAATGCCAAGCCGAGAAGTTAGGCACCGCGTTTGGGACTGCAGCGCTGGGCCGATTGAAGTCCGGCACCCTGCATTGAGGAAACCATCAAAAACCCGCGTGGACTTCTGCGCGGGTTCTGCTATTGCAGGCACCAATATTCTTTTGAGGCGACCACACCGCCAGGATTTGACCTGAAAGACCTCCGCATGTCGAAACTTGAAGACCTGCTTTCACGCAAGGGCGCGCTCCTTGCCGACGGCGCAACCGGAACCAACCTGTTTGAGATGGGCCTTGTCTCCGGCGATGCGCCGGAACTCTGGAACACCGATGAGCCTGACAAGATCCGGGCCCTGCACCGGTCCTTCGTGGAGGCCGGCGCCGATATCATCCTGACGAACACGTTCGGCTGCAATCGCCACAGGCTGAAGCTTCACCAGGCCGAGGGCAGGGTGAAGGAGCTCAATATTGCCGGCGTTGACCTGGCACGCGAGATTGCGGCGACCGTCGATCGCGAGGTTCTCATCGCCGGGTCCATAGGGCCGACGGGTGAACTGTTTCAGCCTCTGGGTGCACTGAGCTACGAAGAGGGCGTGGAAGCGTTTCGCGAACAGATGGAAGGCCTGGTCGAAGGGGGTGCCGACGTGCTCTGGGCCGAAACCATGTCTGCTGTGGAGGAGATGAAAGCTGTTGCCGAGGCCGCACAAGGCTTCGATGTGCCGCTGGTCATTTCTGCGAGTTTTGACACGGCCGGAAAGACAATGATGGGCCTGCCGCCCAAAGGCCTCGGCGACTTGCAAACGGAGTTTGCCAGCAAGCCGGTCGCCATCGGTTCAAACTGTGGTGTCGGTGCGTCCGATCTTCTGGCGTCGATCATGGAAATCACGGAAGCCTATCCGGACGCGATTGTCGTTGCGAAGGCCAATTGCGGCATCCCTCAGATCAAGGGGGACGAGGTCGTTTATACCGGAACGCCGGACCTGATGGCCCGATACACCCACAAGGCTTTGGACGCTGGCGCACGCATCATTGGCGGCTGCTGTGGAACGTCGGCTTCACATCTGGCTGAAATGCGCAAGGCCATCGACAGCCACGAAAAGGGTGCTCGTCCGACGCTGGACGAAATCCTGACCGACATAGGTCCGCTCGTGTCTCCGCCGAACAAGGCCGCGGACGCCGCCAGAGCAGAGAGCGAAGGATCGGCGACGGGCGGACGCCGGCGCGGTCGGCGCAGGGCCTAGGGCAAGGTCAAGGATCAGCAATTGCCGGGTTTTGCGTCCTTGAAGGGCGTCTTCGTTTCTTTCAGGCTTGCCGACTCGATTGCCATGGGCTGGTAGGGCGGGTCGGTCTGCATGCCGGGATTGGTCAAATGGATCTTGTAGCAGCCGGTATAGACGAGGTTTGTGCCGTCTGTCTGCTCTGCCTCGATGACCACGGGCAGGGCCCAGAAGATCTGACCCGCGCCCGGGTCCGGCTCGGTTGATCCGAACCTGACGTTGACCGACTTGGTGTTTGCATATCCTGACGACCACGCCTCGAAGTTCTGAGGTGCCGTATCCGGTTTGAAATAGCCGTAAGCCTGCGCGTAATTCCGGTTGCCGATCGCGAAATAGTAGCTCTCGACCAGTTTCTGCGGGCTCGAGCGATCGTCCATGTAGCTCCAATCGCTTGCAAGGACTGAACCGGAAAATGCTGCCAGGCCGCAAAGGCCGAGGACCAGGCTTTTTTGGGCACTCAGGCGCGTTCTGGTCATCTCGGTCTCCTCCATCGACTTATTTAAGAGTTGCAGGCGCTTCGGGCCAAACGCCACAAGCAACTGCACCGCAATCCGCCGAAGAGATGCCTTTTAGCCCTTCCGCGTTTGATGGACGACAGTGCAGGTCGGTTTCGTGCAAGTCAAAGGGGTCATTGTGCGTTTGGATTGTAATCGGAAAGCGATCCTGCCTGATTGGACACCCACGTCGCGAAACACCACCCGTCAGAGCACCATGTCTGCGATCGAAAATGCGGCCATCATGCAAAGGCAAACGGCGCTGGGCATCCTGCTCCTGATGGCCGGTCTTGCCGTGTTTTCGCTGCAGGACGTGATCATGAAACTGTTCAGCAGCCAGATCGCGCTGCAGCAGGTGATCTTTTTCCGGGGCCTCGTGACGATGACGCTTGTCGGTGCGCTGCTCGCGTTGCAGAACGGCGCCCGCGCATTCGTGACGAACAGGCTTGGCCTGTGTCTCTTGCGGGGGGTGGCTGGGTTTGTCTGCTTCACGACGTTTTCGATGGCCCTTGCGGTCTTGCCGCTCGCCGAGGCAATGCCGCTCTATTACACCAGTCCCCTCTTCGTTATCATGCTTGCCGTTCCACTGCTTGGCGAAACCGTTCGCGCCAGAAGCTGGTTGGTGGTCCTGTTCGGATTTGCCGGTGTGCTTCTGATCGCACGCCCAACCACCCTAGGTGTTGACCCGGCGATGATCCTTGCCCTGTGCGCGGCTCTTGCCTACAGCGCGCAGAGCCTTATGGCCCGAAAGCTTGGGGCAACCGAGAGCGCTTTGACAATGACGTTCTACTCACAGATTGCCTTTGTCGTGCTTAGTGGAGTGACAGCGCTTTTGTTCGGACAGGGCAGGCTGGACGTTGTCCCACACCCGAGTTTTCAGTACCTGTTCCGGGCCTGGTCGGTTCCCAGCACCGAGCAGGCCTTTCTGATCGTTGTCCTGGGGCTCATCGGCACCGTCGGGTTCTTGTGTATCAGTCAGGCCTATCGGCTTGGCCCGGCAAGTCGTATTGCGCCGTTCGAATACAGTTCGTTGCCATTCGCGGTTTTCTGGGGATGGCTGATCTGGAGCGATGTGCCGACGGTGCCGATCATGTTCGGGAGCCTGTTGATCGTCGGCAGCGGTCTGTTTGCATTTCACATCGCGTTGGCAACGGATCGCCGCAGTGCTCGACCAGGGGCTGCCGAGTGACGATTTCCTCAAAGCTGACCTTGCATTCTCTCCTGTTTGACGTTTACGTAAAATAAGGCCGGATTACCGGCGTGAATTGAAAGGGATAGGAGACGTTCATGCAGCCGGTCATGACAGCAGGCGAAATTGCGGATTTTCTGGATCGGGAGTTTCCGCAGATCCATGCAGGCGGCCGTGCCTATTCCATCGAGAGCGTTTCGCAAGGCGAGGCGGTGATGCGTCTGACGGCGCGTGATCAGCATCTGAGGCCAGGCGGCACGATTTCCGGCCCGTCGATGATGTCACTGGCCGACCTTGCGGCCTATGTCGTCATCCTGGCCCATATTGGCCCGGTCGCCCTCGCGGTCACCACCAACTTCAACATCAATTTCCTGCGCAAACCGCAGCCGGGCGATCTGCTTGGTACATGCCGGCTGTTGAAGCTCGGCAAGCGGCTGGCTGTTGTCGAATGCGGAATTGCCGGGGCAGGGGAAGAAGAGCTTGTCGCCCACGCGACCGCCACATATTCCGTTCCACCGCGCAACTGAGAGGTCGCGGTGTCCCCGAGCACGGGGAATTCGGCGTTGACGGCTGAAATAGATACGGTAATATAATACCGTTTTTTTAAGTAATTGAAAAATATGTAGAAATTAGTGCGCGGATGAAAATTACGGTCTTGACGGTCCTTTTCGGCGGGCGTATAAGCTGCCTCGAACGAATTCAGGGTCCGGTCGCTGGTTCAGTTGCAACCGCGCGGGCCCTTTCTTTAACCAACCAAGTTGGATCAAACACATGAAGACCTTCTCTGCCAAGCCGGCTGAGGTCGAGAAAAAGTGGATCTTGATCGACGCAGAAGGCATGGTTGTCGGCCGTCTCGCCGCATTCATCGCCAACCATCTGCGCGGCAAGCATCTGCCGACCTACACGCCGCATGTCGACACTGGCGACAACATCGTTGTCATCAACGCCGACAAGGTCGTACTGACAGGCCGTAAGTACGACAACAAGAAGTATTACTGGCACACCGGTCACCCGGGCGGCATCAAGGAGCGCACCGCGCGCGGTATCCTGGAAGGCCGTTTCCCCGAGCGTGTCCTGGAAAAAGCCGTGCAGCGCATGATGCCGGGCGGTCCGCTGTCCAACAAACAGCTCAAGAACCTCAAGGTTTACGCTGGTCCGACCCACCCGCATGAAGCTCAGTCGCCCGAACTGGTCGACGTCAAAGGCCTCAACGCAAAAAATGACGGCAGGAGGGCTTAACGATGGCTGAGCTGCAATCCCTGGAAGAACTGGGCGGCGCGGTCGAAACCGCTGCTCCCGAGGCTCCGGTCCATGTCCAGAAACTGGACGCACAGGGCCGCGCATATGCAACCGGCAAGCGGAAAGACGCGATTGCCCGCGTCTGGATCAAGCCGGGCACCGGCAAGATCTCCGTCAACGGCAAGGACTTCACCGAGTACTTCGCCCGTCCGGTCCTGCAGATGATCCTGCGTCAGCCGATCATGCTGACCGACCGCGATGGCCAGTATGACGTCATCGCAACCGTCACAGGTGGCGGCCTTTCCGGCCAGGCCGGTGCCGTACGTCACGGCCTGTCCAAGGCTCTGACACACTACGAGCCGGAACTGCGCGGTGTCCTGAAGAAAAACGGCTTCCTCACCCGCGACAGCCGCGTGGTCGAGCGTAAGAAATTCGGTAAGCGCAAGGCACGCCGTTCGTTCCAGTTCTCCAAGCGTTAATCGCTCGAACGACTGGTCTCAGATTTCGAAGAACCCGCCGGAGCGATCCGGCGGGTTTTTTGTGTTTGGACTGCAATGCGTACGTCGCGGCTTCTGCCTGAGTGAAATTTGAGCTAGAGCTGTCACGAACAAGTTTATCCGCTATCGCCACCGGATCTGATCGGTCCTGTGCGCCGACCCCGATCAGGCCAGATGTCCCAGGCACGTTTTCTTGAAGGCAACCTGTTCCGCCATGTCACGGTGATGTCGCTGACGTCTTCCGTCGGTCTGATGGCGATCTTCGCGGTCGATTTTGTCGACATGATTTTCATCTCCATGCTCGGCAAGGACGAGTTGGCGGCAGCGATCGGATATGCGGGCGCGATCCTGTTTTTCACCACCTCCTTCAACATTGGCGTCGCCATTGCCGCCGGAGCGCTCGTGGCGCAGGCGCTTGGGGCAGGAGACAAGGAGCGGGCGCGGCAGCGGGCATCGAATGCACTCACCGCCGGTTTTCTGTTCGCGGCTGTGTTCGCGCTCGGCGTCTGGCTCTTGCTCGGCGAACTTGTCACCCTGATCGGGGCAAGCGGCGTCACTCATGAATTGGCGGTGCTTTACCTTGCCATCATTGTTCCGACGCTCCCCATATTGCTTCTCGGCATGGCGGGCGGGGCCATCCTGCGTGCGCATGGCGATGCAAGACGCGCGATGATGTCGACCATCGTCGGCGGCATCGTCAACGCCGTTCTCGATCCGATCCTGATTTTCGGCCTCGATCTGGAACTCACCGGAGCAGCGCTTGCCAGCGCGATCTCGCGCGTTGCGATTGCGGTCTACGCGCTCGCCCCGATCATCCGGTATCACGGCGGTCTCAGCCTGCCGCGCCCGGTGCAACTGTTCAGGGATCTGCCGCCCGTTTCGGCCATTGCCTTTCCGGCGATCTTGACCCAGCTTGCAACCCCGGTCGGACAGGCCTGGGTGACGCGCTCCATGGCCGAATTCGGCGAGGACGCCGTTGCCGGAATGGCCGTCATCGGACGCATGACACCGCTGGCCTTCGCGACCATTTTCGCGCTGTCAGGGGCCGTCGGTCCGATCGCCGGTCAGAATTACGGTGCGGGGCGCTTCGACCGTGTCCGGGAGACCCTGCGCGATGCCATGTTGTTCACCGCGCTTGTTGTCGGCGTCGCCGCATTGACGCTCTACATGCTGCGTGAGCCGATCGTGCGGCTGTTCGATGCCGACGGCATGGCGCTCACGCTGATCTATCTCTTTTGCGGTCCGCTCGCGTTGGTGTTCTTCTTCAACGGTATTCTCTTCGTGTCGAACGCCTTCTTCAACAATCTCGGCCGGCCGTTCTATTCCACCTGGATGAACTGGGGACGCCACACGCTCGGCACAATCCCGTTTGTCTGGCTGGGCGGAACCTATCTCGGTGCACCCGGTGTCCTGATAGGGCAGGCCGCATGTGGCATCGTCTACGGGCTCCTCGCGCTCGTCCTGGTGCGGCAGGTCGTCAGGGACGTGGAGGAAAACCCGGTTCAGCCAAAGGGGCCCGGCATCTTCCAGCGCCAGGCGCGTCAGGTGATCCTGTTCTTTTCCAGAAGGTAAGAGTGGAGCGGGCCCTGGCAGCCCTCAGGTCTTGCCACCGGCCTGTCGTTTCAGGCGCAGCAACATTTTGACCACGGCCGTCTCGCAAAGTGGCGGAACCATTTTGGCACCAGCAGGATCGGTTCCGAACAAAAGATGGGGGCCGAGAACACTTGGATTGCGATACCGCATCCACCCGGGCTTTTGTGTCAGTCTGTCTTCGGCGAGCACGTTGCCCGACTCGATGTCGAGAAGGTACCCTTGAACGGTGACAGACGGGCGCAGTAAGAGCGGCAAATCGAACCCTGGGCCTCTTGCGATGCCGGAAATTCCTTGCCGCAGATCGACGATCGCCAGGTGGAACAGGCGGTCGCCAGGAGCGGAAGAAGACCCCGAATCAAGTATTGGCAGTTCCAGAAAACTGGAGAAGTGGTCGCGAAGCACTCGCGGGCTTGGTTCGGGGCTGCCCGGGTAGCCCGGTCCACCGGTGATCTCACTCAGCAGAGACCATTCCAGTTTCATTTGAACGTCGCCGAGGTAGATTTTTGGCCGTCTTTTGGGACTGAAAACGTGACTGAACCAGGACATGCAATTTCTATGTTATGTGAAAGCGTAAATCTAACTTAAGTTGCGTTCCGCCGCATTCAAGTTTCGCGCACTGGACCTCTGACTGCTGGCGTCAGGAAAGGTTAGCTCCTCAAAGCCTTTTGCCGGCCGGCAGCACAGTTTTTGGTTCGTGACCGGCTTCCGACGCGCAACAGCTTCCTGAACCGTGGGCATTCCATGTGAGACGGAGCAGTGCAGACTGCGACGTGACGGATCATGTCTCTGAGGCTGGCAAGGTGCCTGATCTGCTCATCAAGATCATCCGCTTTCCGGTTCAGTTTTTCGCGCGAAATGTCCGGGCGGCCGTCCGG
>JBCBUA010000039.1:0-16845 GCA_039818365.1 Pseudomonadota bacterium | reverse complement strand
TCCGTCCGGACCGAACATCTCCCTGATCTCGTCGAGCGAAAACCCGGCGGTCCTGCCGAGCGTGATCAGCGCAAGCTGGTCCAGCACCTCGGGACCGAAAAGACGTTTCAGGCCCCGCCGTCCAAGGGAGGTCAGAAGTCCTTTTTCCTCGTAGTGGCGAATGGCCGATGCGGCAATGCCTGTCTGATGAGAGACTTCGGAAATATCCAGTAATTTCATGTCTTGACCTCAAGTCGGCTTGAATTGGTAGCGTGGCGCGATCCTGTCCGAATTGCAAGGAAAACCCATGTTCCAAGATCATCGAAAATCATATCGGCCATCCTGGCTGGATGCCGCAGCCATCGGCCTGCTTTTGACGGCCACCTTGAAGATCATGGCGAACGCCACCATCAGTCCGGCGCTGCCGGATCTTGAAGCGAGTTTTTCAGGTGTTCCAAATGCAGTGTATCTCACGCGCTTCCTGGTGGCCGCGCCGTCTTTGACCGTCATCCTCGTTGCACCGGTAGCCGGTCTGCTTGCGGATCGGATTGGAAAAGGAGGACTTCTTGTCGGCGGTGTTGTTCTCTTTGTTCTCGCCGGAAGCGCAGGCGCTTTCCTGCCGGATCTTCAGTCGATCCTGATAAGCCGCTTTGTGCTCGGAGCAGCTGTCGCGCTCACAATGACGGCGCAGGTCGCGCTTGTCGGGGACTTTTACGACGGCCCGATGCGCAGTGCGTTCCTTGGATGGCAGACAGTTGCGATCAACTTCAGCGGACTGATATTCATTTCGCTGGCCGGCATTCTGGCCGGCATGTCGCCAAGGCTGCCGTTTCTGGTTTACCTGCTGCCCGCTCTTCTTCTGCCGTTCTTGGTGAAGATACGGCGGCAGGAGCAAAAGACAGGGCGTCCGGAGGCTGACACCCCGCAGGCGGACACGGCAAGCGCGCGCCAACCCTGGCTTGGCGCGGCACTGGCCGTTTGCGGATTGACGATGACGACCGTGATGCTGTTCTTCCTGATGCCGAGCCAGATCCCGTTCTACCTGCTGGAAAGCGGTATCGATGCTGCGTCGGGCACTGCCGTCACCCTCGGTGTCCTGATGGTCTGCGGTGGAACAACTGCAATGCTTTTCAAGCGACTGAGCGATATGGCCGGTCTCCCGGCTGTCTTTGCAATCGGCTTTGCGACGATGACGGCAGGGTTCGCGGTCATCGTATCACAACCGGGCTGGTTGCCGATTCTTTCCGGTGCTGCACTGATCGGCGCAGGCTATTCCCTGGTGCAGCCCGGGTTCTTCGTCTTGGCGCTGAAGATCGCGCCGGGCAACCGCAGGGGCAGCGTCTCCGGATTGGTGACCACTGCCATGTTTGCCGGTCAGGTGGTCTCGCCGCTGGTGTTGACAGCCTGGCTGCAGGAACACGGATTTCGTGCGGTTTTCTGGGGGGCAGCGCTCGTTTTTGCCGCTTTCGCTGCAGGATCGGTTGCCGCTGCGATTGCCCATGCACCGGGAAACCGGAGGCCTGACCGGATCAGACAGGACGGGTAGGGTGGCCGTCTTTTTGCGGTGCGCCCGCAACATAGGTTTCGACCACGCAGCGGTCATCGCCAAGCGTTTGCAGGAGGAAAAGTTCTTCCGACAGGGATTTGACGGTTTCCATGCGCAGCGCCTTCGCCGGCGTTGCGTGCGGGTCCAGCACCACCAGATCGGCATCCGTCCCGGGATCGAGCGTTCCGATCCTGTCGGCGAGCGACAGGGCCTGCGCATTCCCAAGTGTGATCCAGTAGAAGCTGGTGAGCGGATGCATGCGCTGGCGCTGAAGCTGCAGGATCTTGTAGCCCTCATCCAGCGTGCGCAGCATGGAATAGTTTGTTCCCCCGCCGACATCCGTTGCAATCGCCGTCCGGATGCCGGCACTCTCCAGCCCTGACTTGTCGAAAAGACCGCTGCCGAGAAACAGGTTAGAGGTCGGGCAGAAGACCGCGACGGCCCCCGTCTCGCGCATGACCTGAAGTTCGTGTCCCGTCATGTGAATGCAATGACCGAGCAGTGTCTTCGGACCAAGGAGATCAAAGCTTTCATAGACCCCGAGATAATGTGCGGCATCGGGATAAAGCTCGCGCGTGAACGCGATTTCATTGTGGTTTTCGTTGATGTGCGTTTGAAGATGGCACCCCGGGTGTTCCTTGAGCAGGCTTCCGGCGGCCTCTAGCTGTGCCGGTGTCGAGGTGATCGCGAAACGGGGCGTGATCACGTATCTTGCCCGGCCCTTTTCGTGCCACTTGGCAAGCAGTCTCTTGCTGTCATCGTACGAATCTTGCGCCGTGTCGCAGAGCTCCGGCGGCGCGTTGCGATCCATCATCGTTTTGCCGCCAAGCATCATCATGCCCCGGCGTTCCGCTTCCTCGAAATAGGCTTCGACCGAGTTGGGATGGCTGGAGCAATAGGCAACTGCCGTGGTGGTGCCGTGGCCAATCAGGGCGTCGTAGAAGTGCTTTGCGATCCGGTCCGCATGTGCCTTGTCGGCAAATTTCTGTTCTGCCGGAAACGTGTAGTCGTTCAGCCAGTCGAGCAACTGGTCCGCCCAGGAGGCAATCACCTGTGCCTGAGGAAAATGAATGTGCGTATCGATGAAACCGGGAAGGATCAGATGCGGGCGGTGATCGATGATCTCCGCCCCGGGAGGGGCCTGCTTTGAAACTTCAGCAAAATCACCGCACGCCTCGATGAGGCCGCCGGACAAGAGAAGGGCACCGTCTTCCACATAGGTATAGGCATCGGTATCGTCGGCCCCGCTCGGGCAGGCTTTGAAGCTCAGCAGTCTGCCGCGCAGGAGTGTTCTTGTCTGGTCTGCCACAGCGTAAGGTCCTTGATCGGTCTGCAGGAGGCGGGAAGAAATCCAGTAATAGTCCTGCCGGTCTCACGGGACAATGGGCTGCATCACCTTGTTGACAAACGGTTGCAGTTGCTGGGGATCGAGGGTGCAGGCGTTTGCAAGCGTTTGGGATTGTTTCGTTTGGCAGGTGCCGATCTCCTCTGGTAAAGACCGTCAGCGCAAGGTGAAAGTCATTCGCAGTCGAACCGTGTGCCGCACAGAGGAAGATGAAATGTCAGCAGATCTACCGCGTCCGACGGACAATGCCTTTCTTGGAAAGTCGCTGAAGGGCGGGTCGCACGAATCGACCTATGCGGGCGCATTGTCCTTCATGCGGCGCCGCTACAGCCGGGACCTTGACGGTGTTGATCTCGCGGTCTGGGGCATTCCCTTCGATGCATCGGTATCCAACCGGCCAGGCGCGCGTTTCGGACCGCAGGGTGTGCGCAGGGCCTCGGCCATCTTCGACGGCGATCCGCAATATCCCTTTCACATGGATCCGTTCGAAGAACTTGCCTGCGTCGACTATGGCGACTGCGTTTTCGATTACGGCCGCAATGCGGATGTGCCGGGACACATCGAGGCGCAGGCAGCGGAGATCCTGGCAACGGACACGCACCTGTTTTCGATCGGCGGCGACCATTTTGTTACCTATCCGCTTTTGCAGGCCCACGCCGCCAAACACGGGCCGCTCGCCCTGATACAGTTCGACGCGCATCAGGACACATGGCCGGACGAGGGCGACCGGATTGACCACGGCACATTTACCGGTCGCGCGGTCCGGGAAGGTTTGATCGATCCCAAAAGATCAATCCAGATCGGCATCCGTACGCACGCGCCCGAAACCTGCGGACTGGACATCATTTTCGGTCACGAACTGGAAGACCTCGGGGTTTCCGGTGTGATCGATCTCGTGAAGAGGCGTGTCGGAACCGGCCCCGCCTACATGACCTTTGACATCGATTGCCTCGACCCGGCCTTTGCGCCCGGTACCGGGACGCCCGTTTCGGGCGGACTGACATCCCGGGAAGCGCTCTGTATCTTGCGGGGGCTGCGTGAGATCGATTTTGTCGGCGGGGACGTCGTTGAGGTTGCCCCGGCCTACGACCACGCCGATATCACCTCGATCGCAGGCGCCAGCGTCGCACTAACCTATATCGGTCTTTTGGCTGAAAGGCGCAGGGGCAAAGTATGAGGCGTCTCGCTGCGATGTATCGTCCAGCAGCTGGTCCGGCCTTCCTGCAGAGCGAAACCAAACAGCGTCAGGCGGGTTTGCCCGAATTGTCATTGTCCGATGCCGATGACCAGAACTGGTAAAGCGGAGACTTGTCTTTCATCTGGTCAAACAGCGCCGCCAGTTTCTGGAAACACACAAGCTGCGCCGAATAGGCAACGGCAAGCCCTGTACCGGTCAGGACGAGCGACGTGGTAATTCCGCCGGTATAGGCAATCACGGCCCCGAGCCAGTAGACGAGATAGAGGGTGGTGATCCGCGCGCTCAGCTTGTCGGGGATGGGCGTGTGCAGCCGGTTCAGCCAGATCCGTTCCCCAAAACCGACCGCGGTTGCCCATGATGGTTTCCTTGGCGCCACCATCCGCCGACGCTGAAGAAACAGCAGCCCGGCAAGCACCAATGCAGTCAGCGCAAAGGCCGCGTAAGTTCCGATCCAAATGTGTGACCAGATCGCAAGCGAGAGAAGTGCAGGCGCCAGGATCTTGGCATAGGTAGCGCGCGCACTTGCCGGCTTACCGCTTCCTGTCGTGCGCAGGGTCCCGAGAACGGAGTTTGCAGGGTGGCCCCTGTGATGTGCCTGCTGAACCTGATGGAACTGTCGTTCGGGTGTCTGCATGGTTAACGCTGCGTTTACTATCGAAACGCAACCATACCCTCAGTGCCCGACACTTGGCAATCTCGGCTGGACCATGCGCCGAAAGTGCCGCAGGGCAGGCGGGGTGGGTTGTCCGAAGACTTGCGTCTCGGGAAGGTCAGGTCCTCTGCGAGAGCGGGATGCGCGGGGAATGAAACAAAACGTTTCTTTGCGTAAGCGGCTTGTTCACTTCTGACGGGCGTTGCCTATTTATTGTTTATTAGGTGCAAAATACATAAAATATCGAATTATCCGATGAACCAGCCTGGTGAATCGACTGGATGACAAAAAAGACAATGCTTGCCGGCGAATACCGCGTCCATCTGACGAACGGAAAGACCCTTGCGGAGGAGCTCGACCGCATCAACAGGCTCGACCACCTTGAAAAAGGTGATCAGCTGCACCTGAGCGATGACTGGGTGCAAACGCTTTTCAACAATGTCTCGGACTACATTTTCGCCAAGGACCGGCATCACCGCTTCGTCATGGCAAACCGCCAGGTCGCACTCGATCTCGGACTTGATGACCCGTCCCAGGTGATCGGCAAGACGGACCTGGAGCTGCATCCACTGGAGACCGGGCAGGGGTACAAGGACACGGAAGCCGAAATCATGGCTTCCAAGGAAGCCCGGATCGACTACGAAGAAATTGCGACACCTAAAAACGGTGTGCGGCGCTGGCTGTCGACCTCCAAATATCCGGTTTTGAACGAGAACGATGAAGTCGTCGGTATTGTCGGCATTTCTCGGGACATCACGGAACGCAAGAAGTCGGAGCTCCTGCAGCAGGGCCAGAACAAGGTTCTGCAGGAGATCGCCACGTCCAAACCCTTGGACGAAGTTCTGGAAACACTGGTCCTGACCATGGAAAGCCAGATGGATGGCGTGATGGGCTCCATCATGCTGGTGAGCGAGGATGGAGAGCACCTGCGTCCGGCCGTTGCGCCTAACTTGCCGGAACGCTACGTCGAACTGTGTCAGGGCACCCCGATCGGGCCCAAGGTCGGTTCATGCGGAACTGCGGTCTACAGACGCGAGAGCGTCTTCGTGGACAACATGCTGGAACACGACCTGTGGAGCGACTTTTGGGATCTCATCCGTGAGTTCGACATGCGCTCCTGTTGGTCCGTACCGTTTTTCGGCAAGGATTCGCGCGTTCTCGGCACGTTTGGGCTCTATGCGAATGAAGTGCGCGGACCAACAGAACATGAGCACAAACTCGCCGTTGAGGCGGCCCGCCTGGCATCGATCGCCGTTGAACGGGAACGCGCTGAAACAGAAATCCGTTTTCTGGCAAATCACGACGTTCTCACCGGCCTGCCGAACCGGCACGATTTCAAGGCCAAACTGGCTGAAAAGGTCGCTGACAGCCTGCAGTCGGGTGAACCGGTTGCGGTCCTTTTCGTCGATCTTGACGACTTCAAACTCGTGAATGACAGCTTCGGCCATGCCGTTGGCGACCAGGTTCTGATGATCATTGCCGAACGGATCCTTTCCGTCCATAGCGGCCGGCACGAGTCCGTGCGGTTCGGCGGCGATGAATTCGTCCTGATCGTGGAAGGCGAGCATGCACAGAAGCTGGCGCTCGTCGATCTGATGACGAAACTGAGGAACGAGATCACCAAAACGATTTCGATTGGCGATTTGTCTTTCCACGTCACCTGCAGCATCGGTGCGGCAAGCTGCCCGTCGGATGCCGAAGACGCCGAACAGCTATTAAAAAATGCCGACAAGGCCATGTTCGAGGCCAAGTCCCAGGGGCGGGACGGCTTCAAACTTTTCGAGCGCACGAGACCCGAAAAATCCTTCAATCGGTTGACCTTGCTGGAGGAAATGCGCCGGGGCATCGAAAACGATGAGTTTCATCTGGAATACCAGCCTCAATATGATCTTTTCAGCGGCAGGATCGTGGGCGCAGAAGCGCTGGTACGCTGGCGGCATCCGTTTCTTGGCAGGCTGATGCCCGAAGATTTCGTGGCGCTCGCCGAGGACAGCGGCCTGATCGTGCCGCTCGGACGATGGGTGCTGTTTGAAGCCTGCCGCCAGAACAGGGAATGGCAACTGCAGGGCTTGCCGACAATCACCATTGGCGTGAACGTCTCTCCCCGGCAGTTTCGCGACGCGGCCCTGACCGGCGACGTCTGCGATACGCTCGAACGAACCGGACTGTCGGCGCAGCATCTTGAGCTGGAGGTCACTGAAAATCTCCTGATGAAGAACGCGGATCAGGCGGTCAAGCTCATGGATGATTTCCGCAAGATCGGGCTGAAACTCGCCATTGATGATTTCGGAACCGGATATTCGAGTCTCATCGCCCTGAAAAACTTTCCGCTCACCCGCCTGAAGATCGATCAGAGTTTCATCCGGGACCTGGAAACGGATGAGAATGACCGCAGCATTGCGCGTGCAATCATCACGCTTGGCCGGGAACTTGGTCTCAACGTTGTCGCGGAGGGTGTCGAGACGGCAAAACAGCAGGCCTTCCTTGCCAGCTGCCAGTGCGAAACGGTGCAGGGCTTCCATTTTGGCAGACCCATGTCACCGGAAAAATTCGCCGCGCTTCTGGGAATGACCTTCATGCCGATCAGCGCCCAGTCGGGCTGATCGGCCCGCCGACACGGTCCGTACCCTACACCTTCTGCATGACATAGGACCCCGGCGCGTCCTCAAGGATCTTGATCCGGTTCGCACCCGGTTTGCGCGCCTTGACGGTCGCCCCGTCGTTCGAACGGATCCATTCGTCCCAGTACGGCCACCAGGAACCGGGGTGCTCCTTGGCATTCTTGAGCCAGTTCTCAAGCGTTCCCTTCGCCTCGCCGCCGGTCCAGAACTGGTATTTCTTCTTCGCTGGCGGATTGACGACGCCTGCAATGTGCCCGGACCCGGCCAGAACATAATCGACAGGACCGCCGAAGCAACCGGAGCCCAGAAAGACCGATTTGGGCGGTGCGATGTGATCCTCTCGCGTGGCGAGGTTGAAGATCGGAATGGTCACCTTGGACAGATCCAGCAGTTCACCTGCGACTTCCATCTCGCCCTTGGAGAGCTTGTTGTCCAGGTAACAGTTGCGCAGGTAGAAGGAATGGTTCGCAGCCGGCATGCGCGTTGAATCGGAATTCCAGTAGAGCAGGTCGAACGGGAAGGGGTCCTGACCCTTGAGATAGTTGTTGACCACATAGGACCAGATCAGATCGTTCGACCGCAGCATGTTGAAGGCCGACGACATTTTCGATCCGTCCAGATAGCCCTGTTCTTCCATCCGTTTTTCAAGAACCGAAATCTGTTCCTCGTCCACGAACACCTTGAGATCGCCCGCAAAGGTGAAGTCGACCTGCGTGGTGAAGAAGGTGGACGTCTTGATGCGGTCGTCACCGACCTTGGCCATATAGGCGAGTGTGACGGCCAGCAGCGTTCCGCCGACGCAATAGCCGATCGCGTTGACCTCCTGCTGGCGGGTCGCGCGCTTGATCACGTCCAGGGTGTTGAGAATACCTTCCTTCATATAATGCTCGAAGCTCTTCTGAGCCTGCCGCTCATCCGGGTTCACCCACGAGATGACAAAGACCGTGTGGCCCTGATCGACGGCCCACTTGATGAAGGACTTTTCCGGGTTCAGATCGAGAATGTAAAACTTGTTGATCCACGGCGGCACGATCATCAGCGGCCGCTTCAGGACCTCGGTCGTGGTTGGCGTATACTGGATCACCTGGCAGACGTCATTCTGGGCGATCACCTTGCCCGGCGTGTTACCGAGATTGTCGCCGAGCTTGAATTTGGACGGGTCGGTCTGCCTGATCTTGAGTTCGCCCTGGCCCGTTTTCAGATCCTCCGCCAGGTGCTGCATGCCCTTCACGAGATTCTCGCCATTGCTTTCCATCGTCAGGCGCAACAGTTCGGGATTGGTCAGCACGAAATTTGACGGCGACACCGCATTCGCGATTTGAGTGACGTAGAACTCAGCCTTGTGGCGCGTGTGTTCATCGAGCCCCTGGGCATCGTGGACCATTTCTTCCGCCCACTTGCTGGTGATCAGATAGAGCTGCTTTATGAAGTCGAAATACTGGTTGTCTTGCCACTCGGGATCAGCAAAGCGCCGGTCTTTCGCCGGTGTCTCCACAGCCGGTTCTGCCTGCTCTCCCATCATGCGTTTGAGCGAGGAATTCCACAGTTCAATATAACCGCTCCAGAGCCTGGACTGCGCTTCCAGCGCGCGTTGCGGGTCGGACGCCCAGTATTCGCCGACCTGAGCCAGCGTCTTGACCACACCCGTCAGTTCGTCCGTCGATTCGTGCTTGATCTTGCCTTGTTCGCGCGGCTCGATATAGGCAGCCAGCGCCTTTCCCGCCTGTTCCAGTGTCTTTGCCAGGTTTTGGGCAAACGCTTCCGGGTTGTTGATTATGTAATGCAACATCGGATGCGGGCGGTCGTCGGACATCGGTGTGGTTTCCTCCGGTGTATTTTTGCTTCCTTCCGCCGGTGCCAGCCGGAAGGTGTTGGTCTTCAAATCGCTTTATCTGGTTCTATTTCCGCCAGTATTTCGCCTGCCATTCCTATATGGCATATGGCGCGCGCGCAGTCGATCCGTATTGAACCGCAGACGGCAATGGTTCACCGCATGATGGAGGCAGGCCACGGGTGCCCGAACACGCGCAACTGGTCGCCTGAATCTGAAGTTTGGCTCTTTTGCAGCGGGCTTCGAACGAACTTCAAAACCACCGCACTATGTGTGCAAGCGCCTTCATACTTCTGGAAAAGGCCTGAATCTTACCGCACGATGGCAAAATACCTGCTAGCGTTTCAATGGAAGTGTAAACGGCCTCGTTTGCATCGCCGCGGGAGAAAGACGGTGAGTTCGACTGGAATGCGCGCGGTTTGGAGCGCGATACTTCTCTGTTTTGCTCTGACGGCATGCGGTGTCGGACCGGGGACGCCGCTCATCGTCGCCCTCAAGCGCGACAAGTCGCAACTGGACGGCAATGTTCCGAAGCCAAAGGGATACGACCGTCCGGTGAGTGCCGGTGAATCGAGCGGCCTGATCAATCCTTCCGAGCGCAAGGAGACGGCGGAATACCTTGAATCGCTGGCAGGTCCGCAGTGAGTTCCCGTGAAAGTGCCAGGTGCACGTGCGCCTGAGGCGCGGGGATGTGTCGGCCCGGTGCGTCTCCCCTGGACCGTCCCTGCGCCGATCAAAAACAATGCCACGTGTGCTAATCGGTTTAATTCCGAATGCGCGGCGCTTTCTGGAAAAACCTTTCCGAAAAACCTGCCAAAATTAGGTGGCAAGTTTCGCAAAGACAGATGCGAAAACGCTTCGGGGCTGCTAAAAGAGCCCCGCCGCGCGGACATGGTCGTGTCTGCGTGCCGCCACAACGTCAATTCGCAAGGATCAGCACCATGGAGGAATTCCATAAGATCAAACGGCTGCCGCCGTATGTCTTCGAACAGGTCAACCGGCTGAAGGCAAAAGCGCGCGCCGCGGGTGCTGACATTATCGATCTCGGAATGGGCAATCCGGATCTGCCGACACCGCCGCACATCGTGAACAAGCTGACCGAGGTGGTGCAAGATCCCAGGACGCACCGGTATTCGGCGTCGAAAGGCATTCAGGGCCTGCGAAAGGCGCAGGCTGCCTATTATGGCCGCCGCTTTGGTGTGAAGCTCGATCCCGACACGCAGGTCATCGCCACGCTCGGATCAAAGGAGGGCTTTGCCAACATGGCGCAGGCGATCTCCGCACCGGGGGACGTGATCCTGAGCCCGAACCCCAGCTACCCGATCCACACTTTCGGTTTTCTCATGGCCGGGGCGTCGATCCGCAACGTTCCTGCCGAGCCGGGTCCGGCATTTTTCGATGCGCTTGAGCGTGCCGTCATTCACTCTGTTCCCAAGCCGATCGCGATTATCCTTTGCTATCCGGCCAATCCGACCGCCTATTGCGCTGATCTCGACTTCTACAAGGACGTCGTTGCCTTCGCGCGCAAGCACGACATCTTCATTCTGTCCGACCTTGCCTACTCGGAAATCTACTTTGGGTCGACACCGCCGCCATCCGTTCTTCAGGTCCCTGGCGCAATGGACGTCACGGTTGAATTCACCTCGCTTTCCAAGACATTTTCAATGCCTGGGTGGCGCATGGGGTTTGCCGTTGGCAACGAACGGCTGGTGTCTGCGCTGTCTCGCGTGAAGTCCTATCTTGACTACGGAGCGTTCACGCCGATCCAGGTTGCGGCAACCGCGGCGCTGAATGGACCGGAGGAGTGCATCAACGAGACCCGGCAGGTCTACAAGAAACGCCGGGACGTCGTGGTGGACAGCTTCGGGCGGGCCGGCTGGGACGTGCCGGCACCGGACGCAAGCATGTTCTGCTGGGCGCCGATCCCCGAGAAATTCCGTGCGCTTGGCAGCCTCGAATTTTCCAAACTCCTTCTTGAACGCGCTGATGTTGCCGTGGCGCCGGGGCTCGGCTTCGGAGAGCACGGGGATGATTACGTGCGCATCGGTCTGGTCGAGAATGAGCAGCGCCTCCGGCAAGCAGCGAGAAATATTCGCCGCTTTCTTGAAACTGCGGACCAAAAGCTGCACAACGTCATCCCGCTTGAGACTTCTGGCTGAATTGAACTGGACAATAATCTGAATGGCTGAGGCATTGAAAATTGGCGTCGCTGGACTTGGAACAGTCGGCACGTCGGTTGTGCAACTACTGGAAAAACACGGCGAGCAGATTGCCAGAAAAACCGGAACTTCTGTCACGGTAACGGCCGTGAGCGCGCGCGATCGCACCAAGGACCGTGGCATCGATATATCCGCCTGCGCGTGGTTTACTGATCCCGTCGAGATGGCGCGGAGCGCGGACATAGACATCTTCGTTGAACTGATTGGCGGAGAATCCGGTGCGGCTGAAGACAGTGTTCGTGCCGCGCTGGAGCGCGGTGTCCACGTCGTGACCGCCAACAAGGCTCTGTTGGCCCGCCATGGTGTTGATCTGGCTGAACTTGCCGATACCAACAAGGCCGTCCTGAACTACGAGGCCGCGGTTGCCGGCGGTATCCCGATCGTCAAGACGCTGCGCGAATCCATGACCGGCAATGACATAAGCCGCGTTTACGGGATCTTGAACGGAACGTGCAATTACATTCTCACACGCATGGAAGCGGAAGGGATCAGCTTCGAGGATTGTCTCGCTGATGCGCAGCGTCTTGGATATGCCGAAGCAGACCCGACCTTTGACATCGAGGGCAACGACACTGCGCACAAGCTGGCGATCCTGACCAGCCTCGCATTTGGCACGAAGATTTCAAGCGACAGCATTTTCATGGAAGGCATCACCTCCATAACCACGGCCGATATTCAGGCGGCCGACGAGCTCGGGTTCCGCATCAAGCTTCTCGGCGTGGCGCAGCGGACCGATACGGGGATCGAGCAGCGTGTTCATCCGACCATGGTGCCGAAATCCTCGGCCATTGCCCGGATTGACGGTGTCTTGAACGCGGTTGCCGTCGATGGAGACTTTGTCGGCGAGATCGTACTGGTCGGACCCGGAGCGGGCGGAAACGCCACCGCTTCCTCGGTTGTTGCCGATATCGCCGATGTCGCCCGTGGAGATGAAACCAGCACACTTGGAATGCCCGCGCGCGACCTGAAAGACTACCAGCGCGCGCGCATGCGCCTGCACGAGGGTGGCTACTATATCCGGCTTTCCGTGTTTGATCGCCCCGGTGCCTTTGCCGAGATTGCGCGCTGCATGGGGGATGCCGGCATTTCGCTGGAATCGATTGTTCAAAAGAGGCAGTCGGCCGAAGAGCCGCCGGCATCCACCGGCACCGAGCCGCCTCAGCCTGTCATCTTGATCACGTATGAAACGACCGAGGTCGCGATCAAGCAGGCCCTGGATGTCATCATGTCCAAGGGCGTCGTCGCCGAGCCTCCGCAGATGATACGCATTGAAAAGCTGAACTGATAGTAAGGTACCCACCGCTTGCGGCGGGGGAGAGACTGGAGATGTTGATGTCCGATACAGAAAATCAGCCGTCGAGTGGACTGGACCGGATTCTGACCCTTGAACTGGCTCGTGTGAGCGAAAGGGCAGCTGTGTCTGCTGCGCGTCTCCGCGGACATGGGGACGAAATGGCTGCTGATCAGGCGGCGGTCGATGCCATGCGGCGCGAGCTGAACCGGTTGCCGATCGACGGCACGGTCGTGATCGGCGAGGGCGAACGCGACGAAGCGCCCATGCTCTACATCGGCGAGAACGTGGGCACGAAGCAGGGACCTCAGGTCGACATCGCTCTCGATCCGCTCGAAGGGACCACCATCTGCGCCAAGAACCTGCCGAACTCCCTGGCCGTGATCGCGCTGGCTCCCGCAGGGGATCTGCTCAATGCACCGGACAGCTACATGGACAAGATTGCCATCGGACCGGGCTACCCGGCCGGGCTGATCGATCTTGATGCGCCGGTCGCCGACAACATCGCGGCTGTTGCAAAGGTGAAGGGTGTTTCCGTCCCGGAAGTGACTGCCTGCGTACTGGACCGTCCCAGGCATGCCCGCCTGATCGAGGATATCCGCGCGACCGGGGCGGCGATCCGCCTGATCGGCGATGGCGACGTGGCCGGTGTCATTCACACAACCGATCCGGACGAGACCGGCATCGACATCTATGCCGGCATTGGCGGTGCGCCGGAAGGGGTCCTGGCGGCAGCTGCCTTGCGCTGTATCGGCGGACAGATGCAGTCCCGGCTGGTGATCACGCGCGACGAGCAGGTCGATCGCGCCCACCGCATGGGCATCGAGGACATCAAGAAAAAATACACGTTGGAAGAAATGGCGGGACCCGATGTGCTGTTCGCGGCCACGGGTGTCACGGACGGCAATTTCCTGCAAGGCGTCCGGTTCGGCCGCGAGCACATCACCACCCATACCGTGGTGATGCGGTCTTCGACGGGAACCGTGCGCTACATCAAGGCCCAGCACCATGATCTGGAAAAATTTCACCTGGACTGAGTGCTGGAGCAGGGCGGAGATGAGGTCCGGGATCTGGTCGTGGCTTGAATGATCGAAAAAGATGGCGGGGAAGAAGGGCGGCTCGTACTCGGGGTCGCCAAGTCTGCAAACGACAATGCCTGGCGCGAACGGCTGAGCGCTTCGGAGGCACGGACCGCGATGGCCATTGCGCAGATGCAGGGCCTTCCGGACGTCCTGGCACGTGTCCTGGCAGCGCGCGGCGTCACGCAGGAAAAGGCCGCCGACTTTTTGGAACCGACCCTCAAGTCCCTGATGCCCGACCCGTCCAGCCTGCAGGACATGGATGCTGCCGTTACAAGGGTCGCAGATGCCGTGCAGGCGTCGAAAAAGATCGCGATCTTCGGTGACTATGATGTCGACGGCGCGACGTCTTCCGCCATTTTCGCCAAGTATCTCAATTGGTTGGGTCTGGAACCGATCATTCACATCCCCGACCGGATCGTGGAGGGTTATGGTCCCAATGGCCCGGCAATCGAACACCTTCACGCAAGCGGAGCCGAATTGCTGGTCACGCTCGATTGCGGCAGTACCTCTGGTGAAGCTTTTGAAACCGCACGGTCGCTCAATCTCGACGTGGTCGTGATCGACCACCACCAGGTCGGCGAAACGCTTCCGGAAGTTTCGGCACTCGTGAATCCGAACCGGCAGGATGACCTGTCGGGGCAGGGGCACCTGGCCGCGGTTGGCGTGACGTTTCTTTTCCTGGTCGGACTGAACCGCGAACTCCGGCGGCGCGGGGCGTTTGACGGCGGCCGGCAACCGGACCTGATGTCGTTGCTCGATCTTGTCGCCCTGGGAACGGTCTGTGACGTGGTCCCGCTGAAGGACCTGAACCGGGCCTATGTCACCCGGGGGCTTGCGGTCATGCACCAGCGGCAAAACCCAGGCCTGACCGCGCTGGCCGACGTCGCGAGGGTGAACGGCAAGCCGGTTCCCTACCATCTGGGCTATCTCGTCGGGCCGAGAATAAATGCCGGCGGCCGCATCGGCGATGCCGCGCTCGGCGCGCGTCTTCTTACCACCGGCGACCAACATGAAGCGCGTGCAATCGCGGAGCGGCTTGATCAGCTGAACAATGAGCGCCAGGCCATGGAAGCCCATATGCTGGAAGAGGCGGGGGCCGAGGCGATGGCCGCTATCGATGCGCGCGACCCGGCCGTGCTTCTGACCGGTTCCGAAGACTGGCATCCCGGAATTGTCGGGTTGATCGCCTCCCGTCTCAAAGAGGCGCACCGGCGGCCGGCCTTTGCCATAGCCTTCGATGCTTCGGGCAAGGGGACCGGATCCGGCAGGTCCGTTCACGGTGTTGATCTTGGCAGCGCCGTGCGCCAGGCGGTCGAAAACGGACTTCTCGAAAAGGGTGGTGGCCACGCGATGGCGGCAGGCCTGACCGTGAAAAGGGAAAAAGCGGAAGCGCTTGAGGATTTCTTTAATCAGGTTCTCAAGAAAGATGTCGAAGAGGCGACAAGAAAAAGAGAAGTTCGCATCGATGCAGCGCTGACAGCAACCGGGGCGACGCTCGATCTGATGGAGATGCTTGAGAAAGCCGGTCCTTTCGGCGCAGGACATTCCGAGCCGGTTTTTGCCTTTCCCGCACACCGGATCTCCTTTGCCGATGTTGTGGGAAAGGGGCATGTTCGGGCAACGATTGCCGCCGGTGACGGCTCTTCCCTCAAGGCCATCAGTTTCAAGGCGGACGACAAGCCGCACGGCAAGATGCTGCTGGAAGGCAGGGGCCGGAATCTCCATCTTGCCGGCACACTGTCGGTCGACACCTGGCAAGGCACACCCAAGGTGCAGTTGCGCATCCTTGATGTCGCCGATCCGCAGAAAACCCGCCTTTGAGGGCCGCAACCCACAGGGTAAAGCCGCATTAACCAAACCCTAAGGCCCCTGCGCTAGCTTTCTTTCACGAAGGAATCGTGAGGGAAAGATATGCGCGCTCAGAATGAGCTTTCGCCATATTTTGCGGAAATTGAAAAACGCACGGACAATGCCCTGAAAGGCATTCGCGAAGTGCGCCGGTCTGCAAAACTGAGGTCCTTGCCGGCACAGCCGAAGGGAACTGTCGCCGGAAGCGGTTTCCTGGTCTTTTTCGCCGTTTTCGTCGGGTTCTTCCTGGATTGATCCGAACAGACATTCCCGCTTGAAATCAGCGCAATACCGCTTTTATGTCTGACAGTCCAACTGTTGGAGAGACCTGCGGCATGACCGACTATCCCATAGCGTTGTGGTCCTTTAACCTGGGCCGTGCCCCGGCTTCGGTGGAGGCGCTGGCGCATGTTATCGATGAAGAAGTGAGCAAATCTGCTCAGGCCGGTGCAAGGCTGATCATGCTTCCGGAATACTTCATCGAGTGCTGTCTTGCCTTCAAACCGGCAGATCTGCCTCCTGATCTCGAAATGGCGTTCCTTGCTGACGTGGGTGCCGAGCTGCTCACCCTAGTGGCGCCTCTGCCACAAAAGCACGGTGTTTCCATTCTCCTCGGTACAATGCCGGTAAAGGCAGAAAATGGTATCACCAATTCGGCGTTCCTGTTGACGGCAGACGGCCGCAGGATCCGTCAGGACAAGCTCTGCCTGACACCCTTTGAGCAGGACCCGGAAACCTGGAACCTAACGCCGGGCGATCAACTCGCCGTTTTTGAGCTTGATGGCCTGAGAATGGCGATCCTGATTTGCCTCGATATCGAAATGCCCGCACTCAGCTGTCTGCTTGCCAGGGCCAATCTTGACCTCGTCCTCGTGCCGTCGATGACGGAAAAGCTCTCCGGCTATCATCGTGTCTACGGGTGTGCCAAGGCGCGTGCGGTTGAACTCATGTGCGCAGTCGCCGTGTGCGGCGTTGTCGGGGTTTCGAAAGGCACGACACAAAATGACTCCAGTGTGTCCGGTGCTGCTCTTTATGTGCCATGCGAGGAAACCCTTGGATTCACAGGCATCGCGGCTGAGATTGCGGCGACAGACGGGACCGCTTCCGAGGAACCGTTTTTGACCTGCTCCGTGCCGCTGAAGGAACTCACCGACCTGAAAGACGGCAAGGCAGAGGTCTGGCCGGGGGCCTGGAACGCAGATTTGGTTACGCTCAAAGTCGATGACCCAAGGG
>JBCBUA010000038.1:0-27472 GCA_039818365.1 Pseudomonadota bacterium | reverse complement strand
GTCCGATACCACCTTGCCCATGGAAGAGTGGGGGAGATTGAACATCTCGTCGATGCGTATTCCCCTCGCCAAGCGAGGCGGAAAGCGAGAAAACGGGAAGGAATAGCGCAAAGCCTGACAAACCGCAGCGTCAGGACTTATTGTTCAAACCCGCCCTTCGCCAACATTTTCAAGATCACCCACATCATTGCCCCGGTTTTGACGTCGCGAAAAGCAGGCGTCCGTCTCGGTCGCTCCGAAGGTCCAGGATGGGAGGATATGGAGAAACGCGGCGCCCAATCTTCACGCGCCGCGCGGTCAATCGATCTGGTCAAGATCTTCTTCAAGCTCACTCATGTCTTCACCACCGGCCATGAGATTGAGAACTTCCTCGCGGGACTTTTCTCCCCGATTGAAAGACGCCGCGACTTCTCCCTGGATCAGTACAACGAAGGTGTCACCGACGCTCATGGCGTGGCGTGCATTATGCGTGATGAAGACGATGCCTGCCCCGTTTTGCCGGGCGAGCCTCATCATTTTCAGAACCATTGCGGCTTCCTTGACGCCCAGGGCCGATGTCGGCTCATCGAGGATCAGCATTTTGGCACCGAAATACATCGCACGCCCGATCGCCAGCACCTGGCGTTCGCCGCCCGACATGGTTCCGACGAGCTGATCTCCGCTGGTCACCCGCGTGAGGCCGAATTTCTGCATCTGATCCACCGCAACTTCGTTGGCAAGCCGGGTGTCTATGCTTCGAAACGGCCAACGGCCCGTCACAGGTTCAGCTCCGAGAAAGAAGTTGCGGCCGACGCTCATCAGCGGGATTGACCCGACATCCTGATGGACTGTCGCGATGCCGCGCTGGCGGGCCTCGCGCGGTGTCGCAAATCTGGTTGACTTGCCTTCGAAAAGCAGGGTTCCGGAAGTTGGCTGGTGATAGCCGGAGAGGACCTTGATCAGGGTCGACTTGCCGGCACCGTTGTCGCCCAGAAGGCAAAGGATCTTGCCCGGCTCGACCTGCATCGACACTTTTTTCAAGGCCTCGGTGGAGCCAAAAAACTTGTCGACGTCGCGCAATTCCATGAGAGGCTGAGACATTGCGGTTCCTATTTGCTCGAAAGCGCCAGCCGGCGGACGTAATTGTTGGCGAGAACGGCCGCCGCAAGCAGAAGACCGAGGAACAACTGGATCCAGTCGGTGTTCCAGCCGGTGTAGAAGATGCCGCTGGATATGACACCGAACAACGCCGTGCCCAGAACGATGCCGGCGACGCTGCCATAGCCGCCGGTGAGGAGAACGCCGCCGATGACGACGACGATCGGAGCCTGAAACACGAAACCCATGCCGTAGGTTGCGTTGCCTGAATTCCATTGGACGCCTTGAAGGATGCCGACCAGGGCGGCGGCGAGCCCGGTCGCGATGAACAGGCTGATCTTGACCCGCTGCACCGGAACCCCTGCCCCGCGGGCTGCGTCCAGATTTCCGCCCGTCGCATAGATCCAATTGCCGAAGACGCTGCAGCTCAAAACACGATAACCAATATAGGCAACGACGAGCCACCACAAGATGGAGATATTGGCCTGCCCCCAACGCGCGGCGAAAACAAACTTTGCGCTGTCGGAAGCCACAATCGAACTTGAGGTGACATTGGCAATGAGGCGCGAGACACCCATCGTCGCGCCGATCACGATGAAATTGGTTGCCAGAGTGACGATGAAGGACGGCAGTTTGGTTTTCACGACCGCAAGGCCGTTCGCCAGTCCGATCAGACCTCCGGCAGCCAATGCCAGGAACACCATCGGCCAGATTGGCAAATCGTATTGATTGGTCCCAAGAGCCAGGATCATCGACGACGCCCCGACCGTCGACCCGATCGACAGGTCGAACTCACCCGAAATCATCAAGAGTCCCACAGGGATCGCGACGATTCCCAGTTCGGCAGCCAGATTGAGCCATCCGGCCGTGCCGTTCACAGACACGAAACCCGTTCCGGGCGTTGCCAGCGCGAAGAAAAGGTAGGTGACGAGAAACGCTGCGAAAGCCCCTGCCTCGGGCCGCTTCATGAAATTCCTGAGCACATCTATCTCCAGGTGAGCTGTGTCGAATGGCCCGCCCCGGGCCGGGCGGCACCTAGGAGGCGCCGCGTACTCCTGCGTGTTCCTTGTTGACCTTCAGCGTTTCGTCGACATTGGAACTGTCGATCACCAAGGGACCGGTCTTGACATGGCCGATCGGGTGCAAGCCGTAATTCAGGTACTGGTGGGCAATCTGGATGGACATGAAGCCTTGCAGATATGGCTGCTGATCCATGGCAAAGGCCAGGTCGCCATTCTTGATGGCAAGAAGCGCTTCGTTGGACAGGTCCGCCGTTCCGACCATAACGTCTCCTTTACGTCCGACTTCGTCAACGGCGCGCAGGGCGGACATCGCAGGAACCGCATTCAGCGTATAGATGCCGTCGATCTGCGGATTTGCCTGCAGGCTGCCCTTGATGGCCTGTGTCATGGCCTGCGGGTTGGTTGCATCTCCCGTCCCGATGGTCTGGTAGATTGTTTCCTTCCCGGCTTCCTTCATGGCGGCGACGTAGCCGTTGCACCGCTCTTCAACTGTCGGGTTTCCCGGGACCTGGTTGAAACACAGGCCCGTCGTGACGCCGGCGTCTGCCTGGATCTGACCAGCCTTGTAACCCATCTGATACGGGTCCTCGCCAACAAAGCCGATCGATCCGTTGCCTTCCCAAAGGGTCTGACCGGAATTGTGAATGAGGACGGGGATACCGGCGGCGGTCGCCTCCTTGATCAACGGATCCATGCCATCGGGAAAGAACTCGCCGACGAGAAGTATTCTTGGCTCGCGGCTGATCGCCTGCTGCAGAAGCCTGGGGTAGTCGCTCGTCATGTTCGACGTGTCCGTCACCGCAATATACTGGTACTCGACACCGAAAAGGTCTGCGGCGTCGTCAAAACCCTTCTTCACCGCGGCGAAAAACGGCCAGGACAAAGGGCCGCTTACGACCAGTATGGGCCCGTCGTCGTTAGAGACTGCAGGTGACGCAGCGCCGAGCCCGATTGTGACGGCGGCAGCTGCCAAGACTGATTTGAAAAGTTTCATCTGATCCTCCCGTGATCCGACGACACAGACAAGGCGATTTCCGGCCGCATCCATGCGTCTGTCCATCATGATGAGCACGGAAATTACACACATGTCAATAATTATTCACTTTGAATTACTATTGACCATTGCGTGGTCCGCTTTTAGGCTGAGCGACATTGGCACTCGCGAAATGACTGCCTATCTGATTGAAAATAAACAAGTCTTGGGAGGCGGTATGCGATCAGTGTTGTGCTATGGAGATTCCAATACCTATGGACAAACCACCGCCAACAAGCCGGACGACCGATATCCACATGACGTCCGGTGGCCTGGCGTGCTGCGGGGTCTCATCGGCAAGGAGTGGCTCGTTATCGAAGAAGGCTTGAGCGGAAGAACCACCGTCAGCAACGACGAGATAGAAGGTGCGGAAAAGAATGGCCGTACCTATCTCCGGCCCTGCGTCATGAGCCACAAGCCGCTCGATCTGATCATCATCATGCTCGGAACCAACGACCTGAAGGTGCGCTTCAACAAAACCCCGTGTGAAATCGCCATGGGCATTGGAGCACTTGTCTCCGACATCAAGGCCATGCCCGCCGGCGTTGACGGCAAAGTCCCGGAAATTCTGATTGTCGCGCCGCCTCCGACCGCTTCTGACCTGAAAGAATGGTCGGATGTGTTTCTCGGGGCTCAGGAAAAATCGCGCGCGCTGGCCCGCGAATATGAGCGGATTGCCGAAGCCCACGAAGTCCATTTTTTCAACGCAGGTCTTGTCGTCAGTTCCAGCGATGAGGACGGCTTTCATCTTGACGTCCAGGCTCACAGAGATCTGGGTCACGCTGTTGCCGAGGAGATCGCGGCCATTGGCTGGCCGGATTAAAACGACTAAACCGTGGGAAGGAAGGGCGGGACGCAATAACCGCGTCCCGTTCCAAATGCCCACACGTGATAACTCAGAATGCCGAGCCACGCCTCGAAGCCGAGGCGCTCTTCGCGAAGTCTGATTTCTAAGCCGGAGGCTGTACTTTTGCCGGATATGCGTTTTGCCCCGCCACCAACCGTTCGTGTCGCGGACCACCCGGGTGGCATGAACCAGGTCCTGGCGCGCAGCTTCAATGAACGTTTGATCATGTCGCTGCTCCTGCAGCATGATGGCATGACACGGCTTCAGCTCGGTCAGGAAAGCGGGCTGTCCGCGCAAACAATCTCCGTCATCGCCAGGGCACTGGAACGCGACAATCTGGTCAGCAAGGGTGAAGCGGTCCGGGGACGGATCGGGCCGCCAACCACACCCATCAGCTTGAATCCCGATGGCGCGTATTCGATCGGGCTACATGTCGACCGGCACGCAATCGAGGCGACAATTGTCAACTTCGTCGGCGCACCTGTCACTCAAAGGCGCACCGCCTTGACCACATTCGACGTCCAGAATGTGCGCGACGCACTGACCGGAATGGTGGACAGCCTGCTCGGTGAATTGACAGGTGAGCAAAAACCTCTTGTTGCCGGAATAGGACTTACCTTTCCGCAGCGTTTTGAAGCTGAAGAGGAACAGGTGCAAGCTGTCCTCGCGCACGACTTTGAACAAGACCTGCGCGCCCATTCCGGCCTTGAGGTCGTCATCCAGGACGATGTGACTGCAGCTGCCAGCGCCGAAACACTCTATGGCCAAGCCAAGCGCATGGATGATCTGCTCTTTTGCTATGCATCCAGAGATCTGAAGCCTCGGTTGATCCTTGGAGGCCGGATTTATTCCGGTTCAAATCCTCAGGTTCCGATCTGCGACTGTCAAACCTGGCATCTGACGGCCCGGAACCTGGAGAGTGCCGCGACCGGGGACGATCTACATGTCCAGCGATGGATCGAACACGTCGTCTCGAAGGCAGCTGCTCTCGTGCAGGATCTCGCGACGTTTGCGAGTGTTCCGGCGATGATCCTGTCGGCCCCGGCTCCAATGGCGGTCATCGATGAATTGGTTTTGCGCATCCGATCGGAGATCTCGACCGACCTGTCGGTGACAGGGAGCCGTTTCGGGCCCAACGCTCTGGCAATCGGCGCCGCGATCATGCCCATTCAAACGCGTTTCACCGCAAATACGCTTTAGGGTCAGTGGCGCGGCGGCGCGAGCGACTGTTGACGCATTGCCGCTGCCGCCGACACGGCGAGCCGGATGGATGTCTCAACGCTCGCACACTCAAAACCTCTTCAAAGGCGCTTTTTTGAAAGGCAGGGAGTTACCGGCAATGCGCGGATGACCTATATTGTCTTGGAAGAATGAGTGACCAAACAGAGACCGGAGACTGCTGTGTCACCAAGCAAGGGCCGCATTGAAAGACTGATTGATGCGATCGGCGCAGAGTTCCAGTCTCATCTCATCGACCTGTGGAACACCTCCACAGTCTTTGATATCCAGGATGGCGTCGTTCAAAAGATGATCTCTCGCGAAGCGCCATTCGGCGTCATCGGGATCAAGATCCTGATGTGCAATCCGGGTGACAAAACTCGTCTTTTCGAGCATCAGTGGAATTTCAGCATCGGGATCACCGGGTGCGAGTTCACGCTTTTGGATGTCGATTACCAGAACGACGTTTGGATCGGAGATGCGAATTCGGCCGAGTTCGCCGGGCACGAACACATTGCCTACAAATCGGTTGAACACATGGTTGCCTTTCACGGTGACGACTTTGGCGTTGGAAAGGTCTTCATCGAAAAAATCGGTGCGCTCTGCCCCAGCCTGCTTGAAAAGCCGCCCTTGTTCTTTCGCCTGCCGCGCAGGGCGCCACCCGCCTACCGATACACACCAGCCCCGAAGACCGTTCGCGAGGACTTGGGCCTTTCACCTGACAACGGCATGGTTCTGATTGAGGCGATGATCAAAGAACACGGGATCGCCCCCTATACGATCCTTCTGTCCTTCCATTCTGATGAAAACTTCTGGCTGGTTGATCTTCCTGAAGCGCTTATCGACCGTTATCAGCATGGCCTGATCGATCCAAGCCTTGGTGAACACCACTCAAATCTTGAGGTTGGGGTCACCCTCACGGCAGAGGCCCTGAGGAAGAGGGTGCGGCAGAAGCCAAACAGCGTTGAGCGCGACAACGGCGTTTTCTTCTCCATGTCCGGTAGCGGTTCTGCGTCCGGTTACTTGAACGGGTTGAATTGATTTTCCGGCAGTTTGGGGCCGTCATTTTTGTCGCGCGACAGCGCAATTCCCCATAGCCTCCTTACATTCATCGGACCGCTTTCCGATGTCGTCCAGCCGCTCTACGGTCTGGTGCAGCCGTTGGCCGAAACGCTCAAAGAGCGACCCGATGCTATTGGCGGCCCATGCGGCGATCTTGTTGATTGCGAGCGAGTCGGCAGGAGACACAATCACCATAGGGCGTCTATCTCGCCAAATGCAAAGACAGTAAAAAACTCCGGCTTGTAAAAATCAGATAGTTTTTAATTAGAATAAATAAAAACTGGAAAGATTCTAATACTTTATCTACGTAGTAGTCTGTATTGATTTTATTTAAGTCTCGGCTTTCAATTCAAGTGAAGGTGAGAAACGGCATTTGCCTTGAATGCCGAGGGAGACTTACGCCATGGCTTGTCGCAGCACTGACGATCCTATCTCTGCAGATGTGAGCCGAAAGACTTGTAACGGCGATTGCGCGAACTGCGGTGCTGTCGGATCCATGCTCAATCAGCTTGATATCTCTCTTGAAAACAGTCTCGGCGGTCCATTGCCTCCGCAGCCGCCAGAACAGACCGGGACGCAAACCGCCCGATCGTAGATCCCTGCCCCACCCGCGTGACCACACGTGACAGCATTCAAGTCGGCTCCTGTCCGCACCTGACGCGCGCCTTGAGTGCCGCACCCTTGTCGGATTCCTTTCATTGAAGACGCCTGCGATCTTCCTGACGAAGCTTCGTCCCGTTTATCGCTGATACCGCAGGCGCGGAGATCGAAGCGAAAGCGATAAAAGAGGTGTATATCAAAAAAAATCGATAAAAGCTTTCATTTGCTCAAATGTCCGTTATTTATGGTAGGGCAAAATGGGAGGTTCACCATGAAGTTCAATCTGACTTATCTGAGGGCGACCGCTGCTGCCTTTGCTGCGACGCTCGCGGTTTCAACCGCGCCCGTACAGGCGGCAGACCTGCCTTGTTCAACGGCCAAGCTGATCGTGCCCTGGGGCCCTGGCGGCGGCACGGCCGTGATTTTCGGCATTTTCGAGAAGGCGATCGAAGCCTCCGATGCACCCGTCAAAATCAAGGTCGTTACAATTCCGGGCCAAGGCGGGGGAGCTGGTGCCAAGGAAGCGCACGCTGCCAAGCCGGACGGATGCACGCTGTTCGCGATTCACCAGCACCTTGTGGTCAACTACATCAACGGCGTGACCGATTTCAGCTGGGACGGGTTTGAACCGGTCGCCATGCTGACCGATACGCCGGAAATCATCGGTGCGGGCGGCCACGTCGAATATGACAGTCTTGAAGACATGCTGGCTGCCGCAAAAGCAAACCCGGGCGGCATTCCGACAGGCGTGTCGATGGGCGCGACGAGCCACTTCCTCTGGATCATGCTTGGTTCGAAAACCGGCACGGACTATCAATATGTTCCGTTCCAGGGCGGTACAGCGGGCCGGATCACCGGGCTGTTGAACGGATCCATCGACCTGGGCGGCATCAACATGGCGGCCGCGCGCACCCAGCGTGACGACGGCGCGCTGAAAGCCTTTGCCATTGCCGCCGATGAACGCAGCGATCTGATACCGGACGTGCCGACGCTGAAGGAACTCGGTGTCGACATGACCTATTCCCTGACACGCGGCATCATGCTGCCGAAGGGCACCCCGCAGGAATTCGTCGACTATTGGGCCGAAGTGTTCAAAGGCCCGACGCAGGACGCGGATTTCGTGGCGGAACAGGCTGCGAAAGGCACAGAGGTTCTTTATCTCGGCCCGGAAGAATACGCCGCCTGGTGGAAAGGCACCGAAGGCGAGTTTCTTGACGCCGCGAAAGAACTGAAAGTCGGACGCTTTCAGTAGAACCGGTCGACGCCCGCGCCGGATCGGCGCGGGTTCTCTTCTTGGCGTTGGGGGTTCTCATGACCTTGAATCGCGATTTTTTCGTTGCGGTTTTTTTTCTCGTGCTTGTTGCCGTGATGTACGCGGCGACCTATTCGCTGCCCGAACCGATGTTCAATCAATTGGCCTCCTGGACCTGGCCGAGGGTGATCCTGATCCCGCTTGGCGCGCTGTCGCTGGTGCTGCTGATCCAATCCCAGACGTCCGGCCTTGAAGCGTCGACTTTCTCGGACCTCAAGGGCTGGTTCAAGGACAACACCAACCCCTTTTTGTGCTTCGCCCTGTTTTTCGGTTTCCTCTATCTGATGCCGCTTCTGGGCATGCTTTTGGGCGGGCTGCTTTATGTGTTCCTGACGCTGTGTGTCCTGGGAGGGTGGCAACCGCGCCAGATGGCGCTGCACATCGCAATCGCGGGCGTTTTCGTGGTTGGAATGTGGTCGATCTTCTCACTCGCGCTGGGGGTCGTGCTGCCCGAAGGCACCCTCCTTAGGGTTTACTGATCATGTTCGAGAACATTGCACTCGCGGCCCCCGAGCTGTTCACGCTGACCACGATGATGCTGATGATGGCAGGCACGTTCGCCGGTCTTCTTGCCGGCGCCGTCCCCGGTTTCACGATCGCAATGGCTGTCGTCCTGGTGCTGCCGTTCACCTTTTCAATGTCGCCCGTGCAAGGCCTTGCGACCATGATCGCGGTTTATGTCGGCGGACTGTCGGGCGGCCTGATGTCCGGTATCCTGACGGGCATACCCGGCACGCCGTCCTCCGTCGCCACGACCTTTGACGGATATCCGCTGGCGCGTTCGGGAAAACCCGGGCTGGCCCTCGGCATCGGTATCTGGTCGAGCTTCTTCGGCGGCGTGTTCGCGGCAATCGTCCTGATGCTGGTGGCGCCCCAGCTGGCGCTCATCGGACTTGAATTCCAGCCGGTCGACTACTTTTCGCTGATCATCTTCGCGCTGACGGTGACGGCAAGCCTGGCAGGCGACCAGATGGTCAAGGGGCTGATGTCCGGTCTTCTCGGCCTGCTCGTTGCCACCGTCGGATCGGATGTCGTTTTCGGGCAGCCCCGGTTCACCTTCGGAATTGACGCCGCCGAACAGGGGTTTGCCTTCCTGCCGGTCCTGGTCGGCATCTTCGCATTCGGACGCCTCCTGGGGGACGTGAAGAGCCGTGAAAAGGCGCACCAGCCGCTTGGCGGCGAAGCCCATGCGGTTCACATCGACTATCTGGGTTCGGCGCGTGAGGTCCTGCGCCGATGGGGCAATGTGCTGCGTTCCTCGGCAATAGGTGTCTTTGTCGGGGTTCTTCCCGCTGCCGGGAGCACAATCTCGAATGTTCTCGCCTACGACCAGGCCAAGAAAACGTCGAAGGAACACGAGGAGTTCGGCAAGGGAGCGGTCGACGGGATCATCGCACCCGAAGCTGCAAACAACGCGACGGCCGGCGGCGCCCTGATCGTAATGATGGCGCTCGGCCTGCCGGGCGATATCATGACGGCGATCATGCTGGGAGCGCTGCTGATCCACGATGTCATCCCCAGCCCGTCCTTCATCACCGACGAACCGACGATCGCCTACGCGATTTTCCTGGCCTTCTTTGTCGCCAATTTCATGATGCTGGCGCTGCAATCGGTAACCGTGCGCGGCTTCGTCCTGATTACAAAAGTCAAGCTGTACATGTTGTCGGCGGTGATCCTGTTCTACTGCGCGCTCGGCATGTTCGCGCTGAACAACGTCACGTGGGACATGTGGACGCTCTTCTTTTTCGGCATCGTCGGCTTCCTCATGCGTGCGCTGGGATTTCCGATCGTGCCGCTTGTACTTGGCGTGGTGCTCGGAGGCATTGCCGAAGCCAGACTGTCTCAGGTCTTCGCGCGCTCCGATGACGTCATGGTGTTCCTGAGCCGGCCCTGGTCGCTGTTTTTCCTGATGCTCGCGTGTTTCTCGATTTTCTTTCCGCTCTACCAGAAACACCGCGGCAAGGCGGCATGGACCCGCTTCTACCCCTCGCTGCTGCTCGTGGTCATGGCCTACCCGGTTTTCCTGATGCCGGGCACGATCCGGCCGATACTTGCCGGCGGAATGATCCTGGCCGGAATTGGACTGGCCGTTCTTCAACTGCGTCGCGGCCGCGCGCCGCAAACAACCAAATAGGACTGCAATGGATCTTGGTATCAAAGGCAAGACGGCTCTCGTTCTGGGTGCCTCCCAGGGATTGGGAGAAGCCATCGCGCGTAAATTGGCCGAAGAGGGCGCTGATCTCATTCTGGCGGCCAGAAACGAGGCGGCACTGCAGGCGAACGCGCAGGCTCTGACGCGAGAATTCGGAATAAATGCCACAGCCGTTTCCGTGGATCTTTCCGATCCCGCCGCAGTTGCGGCGTTTGCCACGCGTGTGAGCGGCGACTTCAAGCCAGACATGCTGGTCGCCAATGCCGGAGGTCCGCCTCCATCCGTATCCACCGGTGTTGCGCAGGAGGTGTGGCAAGGGTCTGCGCAAATGCTTCTCTTTTCGATCATCCAGGTGATCGAGGCAGCCGTAGAGCCCATGAAGGCGAAGGGCTGGGGAAGGATCCTTGCAATCGGATCGAGCGGGGTGCTCCAGCCAATTCCGAACCTGGCCGTGTCGAACACCATTCGCGGAGCGGTTGCCGGTTTCTGCAAGACCCTGTCCGCCGAGGTTGCGGGCAGCGGTATCACGGTCAACATGATCCTGCCCGGAAAAATCGACACCGCGCGCGTCGGCCAGCTGGACACGGCGCGCGCCGGACGCGAAGGCAAGACACTGGAACAAGTCCGCTCGGAGATCGCGGCGTCGCTGCCGATCAAGCGCTATGGCAAGCCGGAAGAGTTCGCCTCTGTCGCCGCGTTCCTTCTTTCCGAACCGGCCGGCTACGTGACCGGCCAGATGACCCGTGTTGACGGCGGAATGATCCGGAGCCTCTGAACCATGTCGAACCACGACCCGAAATCAGGTGCCACATCTTTGCAGGAGCGGCATGGCGGCCGCATCCTGGCAGACCAGCTTGCGATCCTGGGTGCGGAAAAACTCTTCTGTGTTCCGGGCGAGAGCTTTCTGGAACTGCTGGACGGATTGTATGATCACCGGGACCGGATTGAGGTGATCACGTGCCGCCATGAAAGTGGCGCGTCCAACATGGCCGATGCCTACGCGAAACTGACCGGCAAACCCGGCATCTGCGCAGTAACGCGCGGTCCCGGCGCGACAAATGCCAGCAACGGGATTCACACGGCCTTTCAGGACAGCTCCCCGATGATCGTGCTGATCGGGCAGGTTGCCCGCACGATGATGGACCGGGAAGCCTTTCAGGAAATGGATTACCGGCGCATGTTCGGCGAAATGGCGAAATGGGTTGCCCAGATCGAAGATGTGGCCCGGATCCCGGAATACCTGTCCCGGGCCTGGCACGTAGCGACGTCAGGCCGGCCCGGCCCGGTGGTGCTTGCCCTGCCCGAAGATGTTCTGTCCGATCATGCCAAGGTCCGCGATGCGCGCCCGGCACAGCCGGTTCGAAGTGCTCCGAATGCCGAGGAGATGACCCGTTTCGCAGACCTGCTTGACCAGGCCCGCCGTCCGCTTCTGCTTCTGGGCGGCCCCGGATGGAGCGCCGACGCGGCCAATCTGGCAGCACAGGTCTCCACGGAATACGATCTGCCGGTGGTGACGTCGTTCCGCTGTCAGGATTACATTGACAATTCGCATCCGAACTACGGGGGCGTGATCGGCATTGCTCCCAACCCGGCCCTTCGGAAGAAGATCCGCGAGGAGACCGATCTCCTGATCACGATCGGCAGCCGGTTCGGGGAGATGACAACACAGGGCTATACGCTGATCGACACCCCGGTTCCGCAAATGCGATTTGTACATATTCATCCCGGTCCGGATGAACTGGGTCACGTTTATGCGCCGGATCTGCCGATCGTCTCGGCACCGGAGCCGTTTTTGCAGGCGATGCTCGACCATCCCTTGAGGAAGGGACAATGGTCTGACTGGACTGCCGGCTTCCGCGCCGCCTACGACGCCTTTCTCGATCCGACGGAGGCGGTTGGCGAACTGAACATGGCAGAAGTCATCCGCCACGTCTCAAGCACGCTGCCGGCGGACACGATCTACACAAACGGGGCGGGCAATTACACGGTCTGGCTACACCGGTTTCACAATCATCTGCGCTACCGCACCCAGCTGGCTCCGACAAGCGGTTCCATGGGGTATGCGGTGCCTGCGGCGATCGCCGCCAAGCTGGTGCACCGGGACCGCACTGTTGTAAGCCTTGCCGGTGACGGGTGTTTTCTGATGACGGCACAGGAAATGGCGACCGCCGGCCGTTACGGCCTGCCAATCATCTATCTTGTGGTCAATAACGGGATGTATGGCACGATCCGCATGCACCAGGAGCGCAATCACCCGGGGCGGGTGATGTCGACCGATCTGACCAACCCCGATTTCGTCACCTTTGCCAAGGCATTCGGCGTTCCCGGCGAGGTGATAACCCGAACGGATCAATTTGCCGGCGCGCTCGACCGCGCCTGTCAGTCCGCGGCCGGATATCTGATCGAGCTCAAGGTCGATCCCGAGGCCCTGACCCCCACCCAGTCCTTGTCTGCGGCCCGCAAACAGGGCGAAACGACCCAAAAAGTGTGAAATGCCATGATCGTTGAACAACGCACCTACTCCCTGCAGATCGGTGCCGTACCGGAGTATCTGAAACTCTATGAAGAAGAAGGGCTCGCGATCCAGCGTCCGATACTCGGGCGCATGGTCGGCTACTTCTCGACGGAGATCGGTGCCCTGCACCAGATCATCCACATGTGGGCTTACAAGGACATGAACGAGCGGACGGACCGGCGCGCGCGCCTGACGGCCGATCCGCGCTGGAAAGAATACGTCAAGAAAACACGACCGCTCCAAATCAGTCAGGAAAACAAGATCCTGATCCCTGCTCCCTTCAGCCCCTGGGCGACGGACGACCCTTCGCTTGACCTAGCCGCACGAACATAACGGACCCTGCAGACATGATAGACCTTTACACATGGACAACGCCCAACGGGCGCAAGGTTTCCATTCTCCTGGAAGAATTGGGTGTCGATTATGACGTTCACCCGATCAACATCGGGCAAGGCGATCAGAAGGCACCCGACTTTCTGAAAATCAGCCCGAACAACAAGATCCCTGCGATCGTCGATCGCGAAAACGGGCTGACTCTCATGGAGTCCGGCGCGATCATGTGGTACCTCGCTGAAAAATATGGGAAATTTCTGCCAACAGATCCTCTTGATAAAATCAAGGTCATGGAATGGCTGATGTGGCAGATGGGTGGCTTGGGACCGATGGCGGGCCAGGCGCACCATTTCCTTCACTTCAACAAGGGTAAAGCGGAATATGCCGAGGAGCGTTATGCCGCCGAAGTTCAGCGGCTTTATGGTGTCCTCGACACGCAGCTGGCCGGTCAGGACTTTATTGTCGGCGACTATTCCATTGCGGACATGGCCTGCTGGCCCTGGGTTTCCAGATATGAATGGCAGCAGATCGATCTGACGCAGTTTCCCAACGTGAGAGCCTGGTACCAGCGCCTGCTTGCGCGCGAAGCCGTACAAAAGGGCTACCATGTCCCAAAGGTGATGGGCGAGATCCCGGCAGGTTGACCCGCCCAAGCGGTCCGGCCAATCCGGGACGTCCCCTCACCGGCCCTGTCGATCCGGCCGTGTTCATGGCCGGATCATTGCGCCCTTAACGCGCGCGGACTGACATCTTCTGATCGGAGGATATCGAACTGGAAAAAGTGTTTCTGGGCCGGACCGGACTGGAAGTCGGCGTGGCCGGTCTTGGCTGCGGCGGACATTCGCGCCTCGGTCAGTCCTACGGCCGCAGTTTTGATCAATCGGTTGCCCTGGTCAGGGCCGCGATCGATGCCGGTGTAACCCTGATCGACACGGCGGCAGCCTACGGCACGGAAGAGATCGTCGGCCAGGCCGTTGGCAGCCGCCGTGATGAGATCGTGCTGTCGACCAAGCTCGGGATCGTAACACCGGGCACGTCCGCCCTGGGAACCGACTTTATCGGTGCGCAGGACTTTATCCGTCTTGCGGACGAGAGCTTGAAGCGCCTCAAAACGGACCACATTGACATCCTGCACCTGCACGGCGTCATGCCGGGCCAGTATGACTATTGCAGATCGGAACTGGTGCCTGCCCTGCTCAAGCTGCAGGAACAGGGCAAGATACGTTATCTGGGCCTGACCGAGCGCTTCATTCACGACACAAGGCACATGATGTTGCAGAACGCCCTTCGGGACGAATGTTGGGACGTCGTGATGACCGGTTTCAACTTCCTCAATCCGTCCGCCCGGAAAACCGTTTTGCCGCTGACCCGCGCAAAAGGTGTTGGTACCCTGGTCATGTTCGCGGTCCGGCGCGCGCTCGGCAGTCAGGGCGTCGCGGAGGAAATCGTGCGCGCGCTGATAACCGCAGGTGAGATTGATCCGCACGACGTGGATCTCGACAATCCGTTGGGGTTTCTGCTTGATCCAGGTGTGTCTGCCACGATCATCGAGGCGGCCTATCGTTTCTGCCGTCATGAGCCGGGCATGGATGTGGTTCTGACCGGAACGGGATCGGAAGATCATCTTCGCGAGAACCTTGACGTTCTGGCCTTGCCAGAACTTCCATCCGATGTGCGCGCGCGCCTTGCGCGCATTTTCGCAAATGTCGAGAGTGTTTCGGGAAACTAGGTGATGGACTCATAAATGAGGCCGAAATGGTTTGAGGCGGCTTGCTTCCAGTCGAGGCGCGGAAGCCCAGGAAATGTGGCCCATTTTCACGCCTTTCGCAACGCGGACGTGCAGCAAGCCGGTCAAATCCGAAGGACATGGAAAGGCTTCACACCGCGGTGTCAGCGGACCTCGATCGCCTCCAGGATCAGCGGCAGGCGCTGGCCTTGCAGCATCATGTGGTCCCGCATCAGTTCGTCCGCCTGAAGACCGTCATTGGCGAGGATCGCGTCCAGTATCCGGGCGTGCTCTTCGGTCGATTTCTGCAGACGTCCGCGCATGCCGTATGGCAGCGCCCGGTAGGGATTGATGTGCCCGGAGAGCTGCTCGATCTGTTCGATGAGGCGATTGTTGCCGGCGGCCTGATGAATTGCTTCGTGGAATGCCAGGTTCGCCCTGGCATAGGCTTTCTGGTCATCCGCCTTTGACGCCGTTTCACAGTCGGCCAGTCTTTCCTGTATCGCCTCGGCCTTTTGCACCGTCAGACGCTCGGCAGCCAATCTGCAGGCCATGCCCTCAAGCTCCGCCGCGACTTCAAACAGGTCAATAATTTCCTTGGCAGACAGCGTGCGGACCAGTGCCCCCTTGCGCGGTCTTGTCTCCAGAAGACCGCTGTCGACAAGCGAACGCACGGCTTCACGCACAGGGGTGCGAGACACGCCGAACCGCTCGGCCAGAGCAGCTTCTTCCAGCTGATCGCCGGGACGTAAAACACCGGACCGGATGTCATTTCGCAAAGTCTCGATGAGTTGGTCAGCAACGCGCGCCATCTTCAATCCCCTGATTTGACACCTCTTTTACCCCGCAACACAGGCTTTGTCGATACGCATGTTGACATCTATTAATTTTTATATCTCTTATATGTATACATATAGATCGTTTGCGTACCCACTGGAGGAGAGTGACATGAAAAAATACCTGCTGACATTTGCGGCCACAGCCGCTCTGTTATCCGCGCAGGCGGCCCAGGCAACGGAACTGCGGCTGTCTCATCAATGGTCCACAAAGGATGTCAGGCACGCGGTTGCGGAGATCGTCGCGAACGAGGTCGCGGCTGCGGATGTCGACCTGAGCATCAAGATCTTTCCGTCAAAGTCGTTGTTCAAACCGCGCGAGCAATACCGCCCGTTGAGCCGCGGCCAGCTGGACATGACGGTGTTTCCGCTCAGCTATGCCGGTGGCCAGCAACCGGCCTTCAACCTCACCCTGATGCCAGGACTGGTGAAAAACCATGACCACGCGTCCCGGCTCTCCAAATCGCCGTTCATGGACGCGCTGGAAGCCAAGATGGCCGAGGACGACGTCATGGTGCTGGTCCACGGTTACCTGGCAGGCGGCTTCGTCGGAAAGAACAAGTGCATCACCAAGCCGGCGGACGTGGAGGGCCTGCAAACGCGGGCGGCCGGCAAGTCCTTTGAAGAAATGCTCGTGGGCGCCGGAGCGTCCATTGCCTCCATGGCCTCGTCCGAAATCTACAGCGCGATGCAGACCGGCGTGCTTGACGCCGCGAACACCTCGTCCTCGTCGTTCGTCTCCTACCGCATCTTCGAACAGGTCGCGTGTTACACACCGGCCGGCGACGTGGCGCTCTGGTTCCTGTACCAGCCGCTGCTGATGAACAAGACCACTTTCGAACGCCTGTCCGAGACACAGCAGTCGGCACTGCTGGCAGCAGCCGCCAAGGCGGAAACCTATTACCTGGAAGAAGCGAAAAAGCAGGACGCGCTTTCCGTCGATGTCTTCAAGGAAGCCGGCGTTGAAATCGCCGAGATGTCACCCGAGGACTTCGCTGCCTGGCAGGCCCTTGCAAAGGAAACCTCTTACAAATCCTTCGTAGAGAGCGTTCCCGGCGGACAGGACCTCCTCGATATGGCGCTCTCCGTGGAGTGACGGGCTGTGCGGGCGCGGGTTTTCTGCCCGCCGCCCGCTCCCCATTCGGACTAGATCGGAGACAAAACCCATGGAAACCACCCTACCCGTCCGCCCCGCCAAACTGCGCGTGTTCCAGCAAACGGTCGGCTGGATCTCGGAAGTTTCAGGCTGGACCGCAGCCGCGATGATCCTTGGCGCCGTATTCCTGACGTGCCAGATGATCTTTGTCAGGTTTGTGCTGAACGCATCGACCGTCTGGCAAACCGAGGTCGTCGTTTACCTGATGGTCGGCGCGACGCTCATCGGACTGGCCTTCGTGCAGAAACACAAGGGCCACGTCAATGTTGACCTGTTGAAGCTGTGGCTGAACCCGAATGCAGGCCGTGTTCTCGATATCGCAACGCATTCGGCTGCGATCATCGTGATCGGCGTCTGCCTTTTCTACGGCTACGAGTTCTGGCATCTGGCGCAGTCTCGCGGCTGGACATCCGACACCGTCACCGCCGTCCCGCTCTGGATCCCGTACCTGGCGCTGCCTGTCGGACTGGGGCTCATGCTGCTGCAACTGATTGCCGATCTCCTGGACGTTCTGTCCCCCTCACGCGCCGGGGAGGACTCGTGATGGACCCGCTTGTTCTTGGCACGATCATCGGGCTTTCAACGATCTTCGTTCTGTTTTCGGGAATTTCCGTAGCCGTTGGCCTCTTGCTGGTGTCTGCCGTGTTTCTTCTCGTCTTCGACGGCCTGCGCTCGCTGGAACTCATGCCTGAGATCCTCTTTGGAAAGCTCGACAGTTTCGCGCTTCTTTCCATCCCAATGTTCATCATCATGGGGGCATCAATCGCCTCGACCCGGGCCGGTGCCGATCTCTACGAAGCGCTCGAGCGATGGCTGACCCGGGTGCCCGGCGGCCTGGTGGTCTCCAACCTTGGGGCCTGCGCCCTGTTTTCCGCAATGTCCGGATCGAGCCCGGCAACCTGTGCTGCCATTGGCAAGATGGGCATTCCGGAAATGCGCAAACGGGGCTATTCGGAGGAAATCGCCACCGGTTCCATTGCTGCCGGCGGAACCCTGGGCATCCTGATCCCGCCCTCAATCACCATGATCGTCTACGGTATTGCCACCGAGACCTCTATCGGCCGCCTGTTCCTGGCCGGTGTCGTACCCGGATTGCTGCTGGTCGGGCTGTTCATGGCCTGGTCGATCTACGCCACCTGGGCGTCCGGGGAGCGTGCGGGTCTCGGACGCGTGACCTATAGCTGGCGCCAGCGGCTTGAAATCATGCCGCGGGTTCTGCCGTTCATCGCAATCATTATCGGCGTGCTCTATGCCATGTATGGCGGTGTCGCAACGCCATCGGAAACCGCGGCCGTCGGCGCTCTGCTCTGCCTCGTCGTGGCAATGATCGTCTACAAGCTTGTCCGGCCTTCGGCGCTGTGGGCGGTCCTGCGGGACAGCACCAAGGAAAGCGTGATGATCCTGTTCATCATCGCGGCGGCCGGGGTGTTTTCCTACATGCTGTCCAGCCTGTTCATCACACAGGCGATCGCCGCGTGGATCAGCGAACTGGAGGTCAACCGCTGGGTGCTTTTGGGCGCAATCAACGTGTTCCTGATCGTTGCGGGTTTCTTCCTTCCGCCCGTTGCCGTG
Organism: Pseudomonadota bacterium; assembly: GCA_039818365.1. GTDB lineage: Bacteria > Pseudomonadota > Alphaproteobacteria > Rhizobiales > Stappiaceae > Roseibium. The sequence goes on along the minus strand of JBCBUA010000038.1, from coordinate 9,011 downwards.
ATCCTGATGACGGCACCGATCCTGCTGCCGGTCATCACCGGTGCCGGGTTCGACCCGATCTGGTTCGCGGTTGTCCTGACCATCAATATGGAGATCGGCCTGATTTCCCCGCCGGTGGGGCTCAATCTTTACGTGATCAACGGCATCGCGCCCGATATCTCGCTTCGCAAGATCCTGCTGGGCTCCCTGCCCTTCGTGGGATGCATGCTGATCGCCATCGTCATCTTGTGTCTGTTGCCAGGTCTCGCCACCTGGTTGCCCAACTTCGTCATGGGGCCCGCGCTCTGAGCGCCGGCACCCGGAATAGGAGATAGTTCATGTCCCACACATCCCGTTTTCGCCGGATCGGCCTCATCGTCCCGAGTTCCAATGTCACCATGGAAACCGAAATACCGGCGCTCTTGAAAGCAAGAGAGGCGATCCTGCCCGACCGGTTCACGTTCCACGCCTCGCGCATGCGCATGAAGGCCGTGGTCAAGGAAGAGCTGGAAGCGATGGATGCCGACAGCCTCCGCTGCGCGACCGAGCTCTCGGACGCTGCCGTTGAAGTCCAGGCCTACGCTTGCCTCGTGGCGATCATGTCCATGGGGCTTGGCTACCACCGCACATCGTCTGAAAAGCTCCATCAGGCGACGGCTGACAACGGATGCCCCACACCGGTTCTGAATTCCGCCGGGGCCCTGGTGGAGGGCCTGAAGGAAATGGGTTTCAAGAAGGTCTCGATCATTTGCCCCTACATGAAGCCGTTGACGAAACTGGTTGTCGACTACATCGAGAACGAGGGCGTTGAGGTGCAGGACTTTCTCGCACTTGAAATTCCGGACAATTTGGAGGTTGCGTCCCAGGACCCGGCGGCTCCGGCTGAACTTTGGCGCAAGCTGGATGTCAGAGGTGTTGACGCCATCATCGCGTCTGCCTGCGTTCAGATGCCGTCTCTCCCGGCGATTGAAATGATTGAGCGCGCCTCGGGTCTGCCAACGGTTTCAGCGGCCGTCGCAACAACGCGCAAAATCCTTCAAAGCCTGGGTCTGACTGAAGTGGCGCCGGGCGGTGGAGCTCTCTTGTCAGGCGGTCAGCTTGCAAGATTGCCAAGGGTTGCCTGATACTTTCCAGATGGCAGCAACACCCTCAGACCGGGACAGGGTCGCGATCTACCAGATCACGCAGGCAACGACCGCGACCTTCACGGACCTCTATCTCCGTCAGACATTCCTGTTCTTCGTCGAAAGCGGGTCGAAACGGGTCGTCACCCCCACGCAGGACGTGGTTGGCAACGAGGGGGATCTGCTGGTTTTTCCAGCCGGCTCCATCGTCACCATGGAAAACCGGCCGGTGCTGGACCGTACCTACCGCGCTTTGGGCGTCGCGTTTCCAGACGCGTCGATCGCGCGTGTGTTCGACCAGCGCCCAGCCGCTAAAGGCGATGACCGTGTTCATGTCCTGAAGGCTGATCCCTATCGCCCGCTGGATCTCTTGCCCATTCTCCGCGAAACGCTCGATCACCCCCTGTTGCCGGGCGCGCTGCGAGAACACAGGCTTCTGGAACCACTCATATGGCTGCGGGAAAACGGTGTCCGGCTCACTCCGGGGCAAGAAGAGACGCCCATGGGCAAGGTCCGCCGCCTGATCGAACAGGATCTCAGCCATCCCTGGCGGGCGGGCGAAGCGGCGCGGCATCTGGCAATGAGCGAGGCCACGTTGCGGCGATGGCTCGGCGCGACCGGTCAGGGGTTCTCGAAAATTCTGATGAACACGAGGCTGGAGCACGGCCTGAGCCTGCTTCAGACAACAGATCGCCCGATCTCAACCATCGCGCTTGAATGCGGGTTCAAAACGCCGTCACACTTCTCCGACGCCTTCCGCAGACGCTTCGCCATCAGCCCAAAACAAATCCGCATTTCAACGGCGGAGTGAGCGTTAGCCGACAGTCTTTGAGCGCCATCCGGAAGCAGCAGACCCTGGCCGCAGCTATCTTCAGAACATCAAGGTCACACACGAAAGGAATGCCAGATGTTTCTGAAAACGCTTACTTCTTCGGCGCTTGTGCTCGCAGCACTCGCATCGCCGGTTGCCGCCGAAACTTTCCGGCTGACAAGCACATCGATCGCGGAAGGGCAACCCATGGGTGCCGCTCACGTCTTCCAGGGCTTCGGCTGCGAAGGCGGCAACCAAGCTCCGGACCTGGCCTGGTCAGGCGCCCCCGACGGCACCAGGAGTTTTGCCGTGACTGTCTACGACCCGGATGCGCCGACCGGTTCCGGCTGGTGGCACTGGTTTGCCTTCAACATTCCCGCCGGCGTTACAGAACTGCCCTCGGGCGATGCCGTCCCCGATGGTGCCGTCGAACTGAAAAACGACTACGGATCGATCGGCTTCGGTGGCGCTTGCCCCCCGCCCGGTGAAGTGCACCGCTACCAGTTCACCGTTCACGCACTCGGAACGGTCCTGGAGTTGGACAATTCCGTCAGCAACGCCCTGGCCGGCTACATGGTCAATGCAAACAGCCTTGCCAGCGCGTCAATCACTGCAGTTTACACGCGGTAGCTCATCAAGCCCGGGACAATCCCTGTCCTTGCAATCCCGGTCGCCTGAAAAGCATGAAATCAAACGGCGACCGGTCCCACCACTGTCCGGTTTGACGGGGGATGGATCAAACGAGACGATCCCCAGTCAGTGAATTGTCATTCCGGCTGAAGCGAAGCGGAAGGCCGGATGCCCGCTATTCACCCGCGCCTACTGATTGCTCATGGCCTTCAGAGGCGGAGACACGTCGTCGGGGATCGGACAGGCATAGGGATCCTTTCCGAGCTTTGCATGGTGCGCATCTATGGCACTTTGAAGGATGTCCTGATCCTCGAACAGGTCAATGGCGGTTCCGGCCATGATTTTCGCCGCATGGGTCATGCCCTTGTGCGCGGCCGGAGCCTTGCCCTGGGCCGTCAGCTGCCAGGTGTGGAACGGAGTTCCGACGGCACAGGTTGCGACACGCGCCTGGACAGTCGGCACCGCCCAGCTGACATCACCGACATCCGTGGACCCTTCGCCGCCCTCGCTGTGCCGGTCGAGCGGTGCCACGAAGTCGCACAGGGGCAGATCCGGGTTCACCTCCGCACCGATCCTCCGGAACGAGACAGTGATGTTGTCCTCGCTCAACGTGGCGCGGATCTTTTCGGCAAATTCACGATCGTGATCATCAAAGTCGGGCGCGCCCAGCCGGTCCATGTTCCGCTGCATGGTTTCTTCGAGCGGCCGGTTACCGATCAGGTTGGAAACCCCGCTGACAACGCTGGCCTCGACGCGCGTTTCCGTCATCAGGGCCGCACCTTCGGCAATCTTGCGCACGCGCTCGATAAGGCCGCGCAGCTCCGGCAGATCGCGTGCCCTGACAAGCTGGCGCACGGTTGCCTTGGACTGAACGACATTGGGCGCAATACCGCCGGCATCGAGATAGGCGTAATGTACCCGTGCCTCGTCAGGCATATGCTCGCGCATGTAATTTATGCCGACATTCATCAACTCGATGGCGTCAAGCGCACTTCGGCCAAGCTCGGGTGCGCCTGCGGCATGCGCAGCCCGCCCGTGAAACGTGAAATCAATGCGGGTGTTGGCCAGCGACCGGGCCTCGTTCACGGCGGTAAAGGTCGCAGGATGCCAGGAAATCGCGGCGTCGACATCGTCGAACACTCCTTCACGCACCATGAAGGTCTTGGCGGCTCCTCCCTCCTCCGCCGGACAGCCATAGTAGCGCACACGACCCTTGAGCCCGCGCTCGGCGAGGTAATCCTTGACGGCAGACGCGGCCATGAGAGCCGCCGAGCCGAGCAGATTGTGTCCGCAACCATGGCCCGGTCCACCGGTTTCCACCGGCTGATGTTCCGCAACACCGGCCACCTGTCCGAGTTCGGGAAGCGCGTCGAACTCACCCAGGATGGCGATCACCGGCCCCTCGTCACCTGCTTCGCCGACAATGGCTGTCGGTATTCCGGCGATGCCTTCCGTGACCCGGAACCCTTCCTGTTCCAGCATTTTCCTGTGTTCGGCAACAGATTTGAACTCGGTATAGGCAATCTCCGGCTGATCGAAGACACGGTCGGACAACCCGACATAGTCGTCCCGGCGTGCATCAACCAAATCCCAGACCCGATCCGTGTTTTTCATTCTTTCCTCCAAATCATGCCGATGCTTGCTGCAACGGTCTTGAGCAGTTCGAACGCCTTATTGGCTGGCAGTCCGAACGCCGTTCATTCGTTTGAGCGTTGTCAAAACGCGGAAAAGGACAGGTGCCCTGTGGCGCACGCAGACGCGCTGCCCGGAGCGCTCATGTGTCTTTCCAGTAGTGGCAAGCGACCGAGTGCCCCTGAGCGATTGTTTCTAATCTGGGCTGATCTTTGCGGCAGAGGTCCTGCACATGCGGGCAGCGCGGATTGAAGAAACATCCGTCGGGCGGGTTCAGGGGCGACGGGATTTCCCCTTCGATCGGCGCGAAGTCCCGCTTGCGCTGATCGAGGCGCGGCGCTTCGGCCAGACGTGCCTTTGAGTAGGGGTGCCTAGGCGCACTGAAGATCTCCTCCGTCGAAGCACTTTCCACGATGCGGCCGAGATACATGATGGCCACGCGGTCGGCGATGTGCTCCACCACGCTGAGATCGTGGCTGATGAAAAGATAGGTCAGGCCGAATTCCTCGCGAAGATCCATGAAGAGGTTGATGACCTGGGCCTGGATCGACACGTCCAGCGCGGCAATCGCCTCGTCGCAGACGAGGAACTTCGGTTTGACGGCAAGCGCGCGCGCAATGCCGATACGCTGCCGCTGTCCACCGGAAAACTGGTGCGCGTAGCGCCGTTTCAGCGACGGGTCCAGCCCGACCTTGCGCATGATGTCATCGACATAATCCGGGGCCTCGGACCTGGACACGATGCCGTGTACCCGTGGCGCTTCTCCGATGATGTCCTCAACGCGCATCCTCGGGTTCAGGCTCGCAAACGGATCCTGGAAGATCATCTGGATGGCAAGGGTCGCGGCCCGGCGGTCGGTGCCCGACATCGACGCCACGTCATTGCCCTGAAACAGCAGTTGCCCGGACGTCGGTGCGTGAATGCCGGCGACGACACGCCCGAGCGTGGACTTGCCGCAACCGGATTCTCCGACAAGACCGAGAACCTCGCCTTCATTGACTTCCAGATTGACCGCGTCAACCGCGTGAACCACTTCCTCGCGCACACCCGCACCCAGCTTCTGGGCAATTTTTCCGGCAACATCGAGCCGCTTTGCGAACCGTTTGGAGACGTCGCGGATTTCTACCAAAGGCGCCGTCATTCAGCTGCCACCTGTGACTGGGGGTGATAACAACGAAGTTCCCGGTCCGCCACATGTTCAACCGACGGCGGAACCTGGCAGGCCGGAGTGGCGAACCCGCAGCGCGGCGAGAAAGCACACCCTTCGGGCAAGGACAGCATGTTCGGCGTCATGCCCTCGATCTGGAACAACCGCTCTCCCCGCTTGTTGGCTGTCGGCACGGACCCGAGCAACCCGACGGTATAGGGATGCAGCGGATGATCGATGACATCATCGGTCCGGCCCTGTTCGACGATCCGGCCGGCATACATGACCGAAATCCGGTCGGCGAGACCGGCAACGACGGCAAGGTCGTGTGTGATCCAGATCATCGCGGTGCCGGTCTGGCTGGTCAGCTTCTGGGCTTCATGGATGATCTGCGCCTGAATGGTCACATCGAGCGCCGTTGTCGGTTCGTCGGCGATGATGAGATCCGGCTTGTTCAGAAAGGCGATGGCGATGGACACACGCTGGCGCATGCCGCCGGACAGCTGGTGCGGATAGGCGTGCAGGCGTTCCTCGGGAGACGGAATCCCGACAAGGCCGAGCGCGTCGCGGCACCGTTCCCAGGCCTGCCTCTTCGGTACCTTTTCGTGGGCAAGGATTGCTTCCATCATCTGGGAATCGATGCGCAACACCGGGTTCAGCGTCATCATCGGATCCTGGAAGATCATGGAGATCCTGTTGCCCCGGATCGACTTGAGCGTTTCCTCGTTCGCATTGGCTATGTTTTCGCCGTTGAACCGGATTTCGCCCTCGACAATCCGGCCGGGAGGATCGATCAGCCCCAGAATGGAAAACCCGGTAATGGACTTGCCTGACCCTGATTCCCCGACAAGGCCCATGACCTCGCCCTTGTTCACGGCGAAGTCGACACCGTCCACCGCCTTGACGACGCCGGCATGGGTGAAGAAATGCGTTTTCAGTCCGCTGACTTCCAGAACAGGGCTCATTTCTTCAGCCTTGGATTGAGCACATCACGCAGCTGGTCGCCGACCAGATTGATCGAGGCGACCGTGAGGAGCAGTGCGATCCCGGGGAACACCGATATCCAGTACCTTCCGGAGAGCATGTATTCGAAGCCGTTGGCAATGAGCACGCCGAGCGAGGGTTCGGTCTGCGGCAGGCCGACACCCAGGAACGACAGGGTCGCTTCAAGGGAGACCGCGTGCGCCGTCTGCACGGTTCCGACAACAATCAGCGGGGCCAGGCAATTCGGCAGGATGTGCCGGAAAACCACCCGTGACCGCGACAGGCCGAGACACTGCGCCGCCTCGACATATTCCTTGCCGCGTTCCACCAGAGCGGTTGCGCGGACGGTGCGCGCATAATAGGCCCATTGCGCGACGACGAGCGCAAGGATGATCTTGTCGACCCCCTTCCCCAGCGCGGCGACTAGCATGAGCGCAACCAGCGACGCGGGGAACGACAGTTGCAGGTCGACAACACGCATGATGATCGCCTCGGTGCGGCCGCCCGCATAGGCCGCGATCAGACCGACCGTCATGCCGATAACAAGCGCGATCACACCGGACGCAAGTCCGACGGAAATCGAAATCCTGAGCCCGTAGAGAATTGCCGAATAGAGATCCCGCCCCGCGCCGTCGGAGCCGAGCCACATCGTATAACCTGCGAAGGCTTCCGATCCGGGCGGCAAGCGGCCATCCAGGACGTCGACCTGCGCAAGGTCGTAAGGGTTCTGCGGCGTGATCCAGGGCGCAAGGACCGCAAGCAAAATGATGATGATGAGGATCACGAAAGCGGTCGCGGCAATGCGGCTTTCAAAGAATTCGGCGCGAAAGCGCTGGAACGGCGTTTCGACCTTTGCGGCTGCAGGGGCCGCGGACTGGAGTGCTGTGTCGGTCATGCGCCCTGGTCCTGAATGCGGACCCGCGGGTCCAGGATGGAATAGAGAATGTCGACGATCAGATTGATCAGGACAAAGAACAGAACCATGATCATCAGGTAGGCCACGACTACGGGACGGTCGAGTTGCAGGATGGCGTCGATCAGGAGCTTGCCCATGCCGGGCCAGGCAAAGATCGTTTCCGTCACCACCGAGAAACCGATCAGGCTGCCAAACTCAAGACCCATCACAGTGATCACCGGGATCATGATGTTTTTCATGACATGGACGAAAATGATGCGTTTGGTCGAGATACCCTTGGCGCGGGCGTATTTGACATAGTCCTGTCCCATCGCTTCGCGGACCCCGGCACGGGTCAGGCGGATCGCCAGCGAGATTTTCAGCAGCGACAAGTTCAGCGCCGGCAGGAAGATGTGCCGGATGCCGTCCCAGGTCGCCAGACTGGTCTCAATGCCGAATATGGATGCCGTGTCCCCGCGCCCGGTGGACGGCAGCCAGCCGAGTTCGACGGCAAACAGGAGGATCAGCATCAGGCCGACCCAGAAGGTCGGCAGCGAGAACCCCAGAATCGACCCGGCCATAATACCTTTTGACACCGGGTTGTCCGGATAAAGGCCCGAAAACAGGCCCAGCGGGATGCCGAGCACGACGGACAGGAACAGCGCGCTGAACGCGAGTTCCAGCGTTGCGGGCATGTGATGCATGATCAGTTTCAGCGCCGGTTCGCCGAAGACAAAGCTGTCTCCCAGATTGCCCTGGGCGGCGCCCTTCAGAAACAGCAGATACTGCTCCCATATGGGCCGGTCGAGCCCGAGGCGCCGGATGGCGGCCTCAATATCGGCCTGGTCGGCATCGGGGCTGACCAGCATGTAGACCGGGTCGCCGACGATGTTCACGCCGAAGAAGACAATCACCGACATGAGAAAGACGACAAAGAACGCCTGCATCAGCCGCCGGATGACAAAAACAGTCATGGGGTTTTCTCGACTTGAAGAAGAACCGGGCCGCCGATAACGGCGGCCCGGCAGGGAGGAATCATTCCTTCACGACACCCATGGCAAGGGTGTATTCGTCGGTCCTGGGCGTATATTTCAGGCCTTTCTTGGCCGCCCATGTGTTGACCTGGAAGTGCGTCGGGATGATCGCAACGTTCTCGATCGCCATTTCGGTCGATTGCGCGAGCAGATCCTGGCGTTTCTCGTCGTCAACGGTGCGCAGCGCTTCCTCGATCAGGGCATCGATCTCGGCATTCGAGTGACGGCCACGGTTCGAGGACCCGAACCCCTTGTCCTTGTCGTAGGTATGGATCAGGGATTTCAGCGGCGACGATGCCTCGCCGGACCCTGCACCCCAGCCGACCAGGATGAAGCTGAACTCGGGCTGACCATCCGCACCGCCGCGCGACGCGCGCCCGAAATAGACCGACCTCGGCATGGTCTCGACCGCGGTCTTGATGCCTATTCTGGTGAGCATCTGACCGATCGCCTCGGCAATCTTGGCGTCGTTGATGTAACGGTCATTCGGACCGTGAATGGTCATCTGGAACCCATCCGGATAGCCGGCTTCCGCAAGCAGGGCCTTCGCCGCTTCCGGGTCATAGCCTTCCGGCTGCAGCTTGTCCGAGACCCCAAAGAAGCCTTCCGGCAGAAGCTGACCAGCCGGGATCGCGACACCTTCCATGACGCGCTCGACAATGGCGTCGCGGTTGATGGCCTTGGAAATCGCAAGACGGACACGCTGATCCATCAGCGGGTTCTTGATGTCGCTCCCGTCATTGCCTTTCACGAAGGGCGAATTCTCCCGGAACTG
>JBCBUA010000037.1:0-27473 GCA_039818365.1 Pseudomonadota bacterium | reverse complement strand
GGGCCGGTCCTATAAGTCCTATCGCGGCATGGGATCGGTGGGAGCCATGGCACGCGGCTCGGCGGATCGTTACTTCCAGGCCGAGGTGCGCGACAGCCTGAAACTGGTTCCGGAAGGGATCGAAGGTCAGGTGCCTTACAAGGGCGCTCTTGGCAGTGTTCTCCATCAGCTTGCGGGCGGATTGCGTGCCGCAATGGGGTATGTCGGAGGCCGCAACATCCTCGACTTCCAGGAAAAGGCGCGCTTCGTCCAGATTTCCGGCGCGGGCCTGAGGGAAAGTCATGCGCATGACGTCACCATCACGCGTGAAAGCCCGAATTATCCATCCAGCGTTTGAGTTTGATTATCCGGTCGCTGGATCGGCAAGGGACAAGGACCAAGGGTCAACATGAAAGACGGCGGACGCCTCGCGGCTGCAATAGAAGTCCTGAGCGAAGTCGAGAACCGTCACAGACCGGTTCAGGCCGCGTTGAAGGACTGGGGAACATCGCACCGGTTCGCCGGGTCAGGCGACCGCACCGCGATCGGCAATCTTGTCTTTGATGCCTTGCGCAACAGAGCGTCTCTTGCGGCTGTCATGAACGATCGCTCACCAAGGGCTGTTGTCCTGGCGACCTATGCGCTCACTTGGGAAAAGGGACTTGAGGCCCTCGCGCAAGCCCTTGAACAGGACCGTCACGCGCCGGACCCGCTGACATCGGCGGAAACGGCATCACTGGCGGAAAACGGCACGTCCGGGATGGCGCCGTGGCAACAGGCTGATACGCCCGAATGGCTGTGGCCCGGATTTGAGGCCCAGTTCGGTGAGGATGCCGTCCGCGAGGGAAAGGCGCTCGCCACCCGGGCGCCGATCGATCTTCGGGTCAACACGTTGAAAGCGGACCGGGAAAAGATCCTCAAGCGCGTCTCCCATACAGGAGCCGTTGCGACCAAGCTGTCGCCAAATGGCGCACGCATTGTGGCAAGGCCCGGGGCCAGCCGCCTGCCTCATGTCCAGGCGGAAGAGGGATATCAGAAAGGCTGGTTCGAGTTGCAGGACGAGGCCAGTCAGCTCGCGGCCTCTCTGGCGCAGGCGATGCCGGGTGAACAGGTACTCGACTACTGTGCCGGCGGCGGCGGCAAAACCCTGGCTCTGGCCGCCTCGATGCAGAACAAGGGGCAAATCTATGCGTTTGATGCGGATCGCCTGAGGCTGGCACCGATCCATGACCGGCTGAAGCGGGCAGGCGTCCGGAACATTCAGGTGAGAGACCCGGCATCTGCGACACTTGAGGACCTGAAAGGCCAGATGGACCTGGTCTTCATTGATGCCCCTTGTACAGGAACGGGCGTCTGGCGCCGGCGGCCGGATTCCAAATGGCGCCTGGCCGAGAAAGCTCTGGAAGACCGGATCGAGGATCAGCGCACCGTTCTTCGCCATGCACGGGACTACGTCAAGCCGGGTGGCCGGTTGGCCTATGTCACCTGTTCACTTCTTCCGCAGGAAAATCAGCACCAGATTGACTGGTTTTTGAAGGAAAATGCAGGGTTCGAACTTGTATCGCTGAGTGATGCCTGGCGGCATCTGGTTCCAGGGCAACCGCAGCCCAAATACACCACCCAGCGAGGCGAGATGCTGTTTACACCTGCCTCGACGGACACGGACGGGTTCTTTGTGGCATTGGTGAAGCGCACGTCATAACCGCGCGCGATCTGCGCGAACGAGTGTGGCTGGGGCCACATCGCGTCTCGTTTGTCAGGTTATGTCAGGTCGCGCCGCTGCAGGCCGAGAACAGTCGATGCAGGCTCGGTGGCGACGCCCGCGACGGCTGTTTCGTTTGCCGGCCGGGATTCAGGCGCCGTGTTCCGGCGGGAGCCATCCTTCGGCGCGGGTTCCTGTGTTCGCTCTTGCGCTGGTGCGGACCGGGTTACTTCGTCGGCCCGAGATGAACTGTGCTTCTGAGCGGAGACCAGCTTCTTGGCCGTTTCGCGCACCTGCGCATCCAGCCCTCTGCCGGCGGCCAGTCCGGTCAGAACCGACCTTGCTTCCTCGGCATGTTTCAACGCGGCCAGGGCGGCTCCGATCGCGTTGAGAGGCTCAGGTGCCTCAGTGCCCAGGTCATGTGCCTTCAGGGCGTCGTCAAGGGCGCGCACATGTTGGCCGAGTTTACGGTTCAGAACGCTGAGCCGTACCAGACAGCTCTGGGAGGAGGGGCGCAGCTTCAGGGCGGCTTCAGCAGCAATCAGCGCATCCTGCAGCTCACCTTTGCCCGCAAGAGCATCGGAAAGCAGTTCCAGAGCAAGTGGATCGGTCGGAGCGATCTCGTTGGCCTTTATGGTGCATTCGATCACCTCGTCGTAGCGCTTGCGCCTGAGCAGCACTTCTGAAAGTCCCAGCAAGGCGCCGGTCTGTGCCGGATCCGCCTTCAGCGCCTTGCGGTAGGTTGCGATCGCGGCCGCGCCATGTCCCGTTTTTGCCTGCGTTTCGGCTTGCAGGGTCATGACGGCAGGTGAGTGGGGCATGAGCTCGGCGAGTCTTTCCACGCTCGCGGCCGCCGCGTCCGCACGATCTTCCCGGAGGCAGACGGTCGCATAACCGAACAGTGCATTGCGGTTGTCGGGAGACCGGGACAAGACGTCCTGGAAATTCTGTGCAGCGTTTTCAAGATCACCGATCAGAAGCTGGCAGTTTCCGAGGCTCGCCCGGGCATCCAGATTATCGGGTTCGGTAAAGACAATGCGCCGCAACTGGGATTGTGCTTCCTCAAGGTACCCGGCCTGAAGAAGCGCAGCAGCGGTCCGATAGGCGATTTCGGTATCCTGAGGAGACATTTCCTGTGCCCGCAGATAAGACACGAGCGCCTTGTCGAGTTCGCCGGACTTTTCCAGCGCGAGGCCTTCTTCGAACGCTGATCGTGCATTTGCGGTCATTGGATTTCCGAGCTGTCAAGGGATCGGCTCTTGCCTGACTTCAAGAAACCGCTTTCAAAATGGTCTGCGGAGCTTAGTTGACCGATGTCGCAAGGGTCAAAACGGAAATTCCTCCGTACACAGGCTTGTCGCCGCGCACAATTGCAAGCTGCACGAAAACACCTGTGTCCCGGGGTTGAATTTCCCGCCCCGAAAATGTTGTGAGACACTGGGATTACCGACGAATCCGGGTTCTCATTCTCCAAGAGACCGGTTAGAAGCTGGCCATGACACATCACGACCGCCTCCTTATCATCGATTTCGGCTCCCAGGTAACGCAGCTGATCGCCCGGCGCTTGCGGGAGTTGAACGTCTACTGCGAAATACACCCGTTCCAGAAAGTCACGGACGCGTTTCTTGCGGAGTTCGCGCCGAAAGCTGTTATCTTTTCCGGAGGACCGTCCTCGGTTTTCGCAGACGGCGCGCCGATGCCGCCGGAGAGCGTTTTCAACCTCGGTATTCCGATCCTTGGCATCTGCTACGGACAGCAGGTGATGATGCACTGTCTCGGCGGAAAGGTGGAACGGGGTCACGGCACCGCCGAGTTCGGGCGCGCCTATGTAACGCCCGCCGAAACCAGCCTGTCTTTGCTCGATGGCTGGTTCGAGGCGGACCGGGAACAGGTCTGGATGAGCCACGGTGATCATGTCAGCGAAATTGCACCGGGTTTTGATGTCTACGGCACATCGCCAAACGCGCCATTTGCTATTACAGCCGACACCGGCCGGAATTTCTTCGCGGTTCAGTTTCATCCCGAGGTGCACCACACGCCGAACGGCAAGAAACTTTACGAAAACTTTGTCCGCATCGCCGGCTTCCAGGGTGACTGGACCATGGGGGCCTATCGCGATGATGCCATTGCGAAGATCCGTGAACAGGTCGGCAACAAGAAGGTCATTTGCGGCCTTTCAGGCGGTGTCGACAGCTCGGTAGCCGCGGTTCTGATCCACGAAGCCATCGGTGATCAGCTGACCTGCGTTTTTGTCGACCATGGTTTTTTGCGTCTCAACGAGGCAAACGAAGTCGTCACCATGTTCCGTGACAACTACAATATTCCCCTGATCCACGCTGACGAATCGGATCTGTTCCTCAACGCGCTGGAAGGGGTTTCCGATCCGGAGCAGAAGCGCAAGACCATCGGCAAGCTGTTCATCGACGTTTTCCAGAAATACGCCAATGACATCGAAGGTGCGGAATTCCTCGCCCAGGGTACGCTGTATCCGGATGTGATTGAAAGCGTCAGCTTCTCGGGCGGCCCGTCGGTAACCATCAAGTCTCACCACAATGTGGGCGGCCTGCCGGAAAAGATGGGCCTGAAGCTTGTTGAGCCGCTGCGCGAGCTTTTCAAGGATGAGGTGAGGGAACTCGGCCGGGAACTCGGCCTGCCGGACAGCTTCATCGGGCGCCACCCGTTCCCGGGGCCCGGACTTGCGATCCGTTGTCCGGGGGAAATCACGCGGGACAAGCTCGAGATCCTGCGCAAGGCCGATGCCGTGTACATCGATCAGATCCGCAAACACGGGCTCTATGACGAGATCTGGCAGGCCTTTGTCGCCATTCTTCCGGTCCGCACCGTGGGCGTCATGGGAGACTACCGGACCTATGATTACGCCTGCGCCCTCAGGGCCGTGACATCCGTCGACGGCATGACCGCGGATTATTACCCCTTCACACACGAATTCCTGGGTGAGACGGCGACCCGGATCATCAACGAAGTGCAGGGGATCAATCGTGTGACCTACGACATTACGTCGAAACCGCCTGGCACGATTGAGTGGGAGTGAGGACACGAAAGTGTCCGGGAGCCACGACAACCACAAGCATTCACGCGGAGTGCCTGACGGGAAGAGGCAATGAAATCTTCACCGGATCTGTCCCCGGATTGTGAAAGCTGCGCAGCCCTCTGCTGCGTTGTTTTTGCGTTCGACAAGTCCGATTCCTTCGGAATTGACAAGGCGGCCTGCGAAGTGTGCCCGAACCTGGACGAAAGCGATCGCTGCCGCATTTTTGAGACCCGCAAGGAATTGGGCTTCGGCGGTTGCATCGCGTATGACTGCCACGGTGCCGGCCAACGGGTGATACGCGAAGTCTTCGACGGCAGGCACTGGCGGGAAGACCCGGGGCTCAAAGAACGCATGGGAGCAGCCCTGTCCGTCATGCGCCGCATTCATGAACTGCTGTTGTTGCTTGTATCGGCGCGGCGGTTCCCGCTTTCTGATGAAGAAACGAGAACACTCTGCGACCTGGAGGACATTTTGAACCCCGACGCGGTGTGGACTGAAAAGACCTTGAAGCTGTTCCCGATTGCAGAGGTCTCCGATCGGGTAAACGCGTTTCTGCGTTCCCTGAAGCATCATGCCGGCTCTTTGTCTAGCGCGCGCACCTGATGCAAAAGGCAGCGGCCGGATCGACGTCCAGCCGCTTTTCGGCAATCTCTTCACCGCATTCGACGCAGTCCCCGTAGTCTCCGGCATCCAGCCGGTGAAGCGCCGCCGAAATTTTCTGGATCTCTGCACGTCTTTGCCGTTCGGAGGCCTGCGCCATGGCCTGGCCCTGCAGCGCATCCATGCGCGACAAACGGCCGACCGACTGCTGATCCAGCGTCACCGGCGCGCGTGCGTCCTCCGAGATGTCGCTGTAGGCTTCCAGTTCGGATTTCATTGCCATCAGCTTTTTGCGGACAAGGTCTTCGTCAATCGGCATTTCGGGCCTCCACGCATCAGAATGAAGAAATCCGGCCAATGCCGCAAGCAGCCGCCGGTTTCGCACCGGCGAGGGAAAATGACACACTCGTGACTTTGTGCCGGAAACCGGAATTTGCCACTATGGCGTTTCCTGCGTGGGAGTTCAGAAATGCTTTTTCGAAAAACGGGTTTGATTGGCGCGCACCTGCTTGCCGCTGCTTCATTCGTCGCCCCGGCAAATGCCGGCGATGTGGAAATTGTCGATGCAACAGCGCGTCAGTCCGGAACGACCTGGACCTTCTCGGTGACACTCAGGCATGGCGACACCGGGTGGGATCACTATGCCGACCTTTGGCAGGTTTTTACGCCAGACGGAAAGCTTCTCGGAGAACGCGTTCTGCTGCACCCCCATGTGGAGGAACAGCCGTTCACAAGGTCGCTGTCCGGCGTTGCCGTTCCCGATGATGTTGCAGAAGTGATTATCCGTGCCAGGGACAGCGTGCACGGCGTTGCGGAACAGGAATTCAGACTGTCCCTGCCGCGTTAACGCGCCATGAGTGCCAAGACACCGTCAGCCACGAACTGAACGGACAGGGCGGCAAGAAGCACGCCCAACAGGCGCGTGATCACAAGCTGAGCCGTTTCGCCCAGGAGCCGTTCCAGCCTGTCTGCCAGCAAAAAGGCGCCAAGGCAGCTTAAAAGGATGACTGCGATCACCCCGCCGAGGCCGGCATAGGCAACCGTATCGGGGGCCTGGCTTGAAAGCAGGATGATGGCCGATATGGTCGCGGGCCCGGAGATCAGCGGAATCGCAAGTGGAAAGATGGCGACTTCGTTGACCGTACCGTGGTGTCCCTGGGATTCGACCGCCTTTTCCGCTGTTTCCGCCTTACGTTCCTGTCTCTTGCCGAAGACCATTTCGATCGCGATGAGAAACAGAAGAATGCCGCCGGCCACGCGGAAGGCGGATACGGAAATACCGAGAACGTTCAGAACCGTCTGTCCGGAAGCGTAGAAGATCAACAGGATTCCTGCCGCCGTGGCTGTTGCCCTTACCGCCACCTTGCGCCGGTCGGACGCGCTCATTCCGGCGGTCACGGCAAGAAACATCGGGGCCAGACCGACGGGGTCGATCGTGACGAAAAGCATGGCAAACGCGTTGATGAAATAGTCCAGCATTCGAGCCTTCCGATGCAGAATTGAGGGCCTGGATTCGGCCTTGTTACAGGGGAAATGGCATCACTTCGAGTGGCGTCATGAAAATCATTTTTGGAGCCTGTGCATATACTTCGTAACCTATTGTAAAGAAAACCAAAAAGGCGCTGCAAAAAAGTGCCGTAAATTTGGCCCGTGACCTTGAATCGGATATAAATGACACAGCTATAACAATGAAATGAGATCTTCCTTGTCCGACCAGGATAACAACACCCCATCGGACGGTCTGCCGTCCGATATCAAACCGGTCTCCATCGTCGATGAAATGAAGAGCAGCTATATCGAATACGCGATGAGCGTAATCGTTTCGCGTGCGCTGCCCGACGTTCGAGACGGACTGAAACCGGTCCACAGGCGCATCCTCTATTCGATGCACGAAAACGGCTACGAGTGGAACAAGCCTTACCGCAAGTCCGCACGTGTCGTGGGTGACGTCATCGGTAAATACCACCCGCACGGCGACAGTGCCATCTACGAAGCGCTTGTGCGCATGGCACAGGACTTCTCGCTGCGGCTGCCGCTGATCGACGGGCAGGGCAATTTCGGGTCGATCGACGGCGACCCGGCAGCGGCGATGCGTTACACGGAATGCCGGCTGGAAAAGGTCGCCCACAAGCTGCTGGACGACATCGACAAGGACACGGTCGATTTTCAGGAAAACTACGACAACTCCGAAACGGAGCCGGTCGTCCTGCCGGCGAAATTCCCGAACCTTCTGGTCAACGGCGCCGGCGGCATCGCCGTCGGGATGGCGACGAACATACCTCCGCACAACCTCGGCGAAGTCATTGATGCGGCAATCGCCATCATGGAAAACCCGGCCATGACGCTCGCCGAGCTCATGGAGATCGTTCCCGGTCCCGACTTTCCAACGGCAGGTATCATTCTTGGACGTTCCGGCATCCGAAACGCCTACGAAACCGGCCGTGGCTCCATCGCGATGCGGGCCAAGGTGGATATCGAGGAAGTCCGGAAGGATCGAAACGCACTCATCGTCACCGAGATTCCCTATCAGGTGAACAAGTCGACGATGATTGAAAAAATCGCCGAACTGGTGCGTGACAAACGCGTTGAAGGGATCTCGGATATCCGCGACGAAAGCGACCGCTCCGGTATGCGGGTCGTGATCGAGCTGAAACGCGATGCGGTTCCCGACGTTGTTCTCAATCAGCTCTACAGGTTCAGCCAGCTGCAGACCTCCTTCGGCGCAAACATGGTTGCGCTCAATGGCGGCAAGCCGGAGCAGATGAACCTTTCGGACATGCTCAAGGCCTTCGTGGCGTTCCGGGAGGAAGTCGTCGGACGCCGCACCCGCTATCTCCTGAAGAAGGCGCGGGACCGGGCCCACATCCTGGTTGGTCTCGGGATCGCGGTTGCGAATATCGACGAAGTCATCCATCTGATCAGGACAGCGCCTGACCCGGCAACCGCCCGCGCACAGCTCATGGAGCGCGACTGGCCGGCCCATGACGTCGAACCACTGATCCGGCTGATTGACGATCCGCGCCATCAGGTCCGCGAAGACGGCACCTACAAACTCTCCGAGGAACAGGCCCGCGCGATCCTGGACCTGCGCCTGCAGCGCCTGACCGCTCTCGGCAGGGACGAGATCGACGAGGAGTTGAAAAAGATCGGTGCCGAGATTTCCGAATATCTCGACATTCTCCGGTCTCGTGCGCGTATCCAGGAAATCGTTCGCAACGAGATGCTGGAAATCAAGGAAGAGTTTGCAACGCCGCGCCGAACCGAAATCGTCGAGGGCGGTGCAGACTTTGACGACGAAGACCTGATCCAGCGCGAGGATATGGTCGTGACCGTCTCCCATGGCGGTTACATCAAGCGTGTCCCGCTAGCCACCTACCGGGCGCAGCGTCGCGGTGGCAAGGGCCGGTCGGGAATGGCAACCAAGGACGAGGATTTCGTCACCCGTCTGTTCGTCGCCAACACGCACACGCCGGTTCTCTTCTTCTCCTCCCGCGGGATCTGTTACAAGATGAAGGTCTGGCGCCTGCCTCTTGGCGGGCCGACCTCGCGTGGCAAGGCCCTCGTCAACATGCTGCCCCTCGAGCAGGGGGAGCAGATCACCTCGATCCTGCCTTTGCCGGAAGACGAGGAAAGCTGGGCCAACCTCGACGTGATGTTCGCCACGGTGCGCGGGACAGTGCGCCGCAACAAGCTGTCCGACTTCGTCAACATCAACCGGAACGGCAAGATCGCGATGAAACTGGAAGACGGCGACGGCATTGTCGGCGTTGACACGTGTTCCGAACATGATGACGTCATGCTGACGACGAATTCCGGCCAGTGCATCCGGTTCCCGGTCACCGATGTCCGCGTCTTCGCGGGCAGAAACTCGGTGGGTGTTCGCGGCATCAGGCTGGCCGATGCCGACCGGGTGATCTCCATGCAGATCCTGCATCACATTGATGTCGACGCCGAAGAACGCGCAGCCTATCTCAAACTCTCCCGGGCGATGCGCGGCGAGGCGGATGAAAACGGCCACGGTGCGGATGAAGAAGGCGTGATCGCCGGCGATCTGCCCCAGGAACGCTACGCGCAGATGAGCGCGGCCGAACAGATCATCCTGACCGTTTCGGAGAACGGCTACGGCAAGAGGACATCGTCGTTCGAATACCGGGTAACCGGCAGGGGCGGCAAGGGCATCACGGCCATGGCGGTGAATGACCGCAATGGCGGTCTCATTGCCTCGTTCCCCGTTGAGGACAGCCACCAGATCATGCTCGTGACCGATGGCGGCCAGCTTATCCGTTGTCCGGTTGATGGCATCCGGATCGCCGGCCGGGCCACCCAGGGCGTGATAGTCTTCAAGACAGCCTCGGATGAGAAAGTCGTGGCCGTCGAGGGCATCTCCGAAGTAGACGACGACGAATTCGACGACGAGATGGAGGAAGCCGGCGGCGAAAGTGATGCCGGTGAAACACCTGATGGTGACGGCGGCCCGGGGTCTTCGAACGACACGCCGGAAGGCGGAGAGGAAAACGGAACGCCGGAGAGCTAGTTCAAAAACACTTGATGCTCAAACGACAACAGCGGCCAGGGTGGAACCTGCGCCGCTGTTTGCCGTTCGGGGGAGAAAACTTGGAGGTAACTGTTGTCTTAGTTCGTGGTCGGGTAACGCGCCAGGATCGTCTGGTTCGCGGTCGGAGCCGTCTGTTCAACAGTGACGAAGGAAACGTTGCGGACCTTCGAAGCACCTGTCAGCGATGCGGCACATTCCTCGCTCCAAGCGCCCCATGCCTGGGCGTTGCAGCTATCGGAAACCGGGGTTGCGGCGATCCGGTCTGTCTTGGTTGCGGACAGGCCCTGCGTCGCGAGGCTCGTCAGGTTGTCCGCCTGCGAGGCATTGCTCGGATAAAGGCTCATCATGCCTGCGGCAACCATTGTCAGCAGCGCAAGTGCAAACACGGCTGCCATCTTGAACTGGACGGAGACATCCGCCGCTTTGCCCTGAAATGCAAACGATGCGCCCGCTTTGTCCGAAACGGTTGCGCCTTCTGTAACGTAGCTCCTCATCATCCTGGCTCCTGCTCACGCCTTGTTTGTGATGAGGTCACTTTGGACCATTGCGGACAAGTCGGATGTGACGGCAATCACAAAAAGTGCCTCAAACGGAAAAAAGCGGATTTTGTGGGTTTTTCTTGTGAGGGGCCGGTTGGCGGAGTAAGGAGATGGCCATGACACGTATCGCGCTTTACCCCGGGTCCTTCGATCCCGTCACCAATGGCCATATGGACATTTTGCGTCAGTCTCTCGCCCTGGCGGACAAGGTGGTCGTGGCGATCGGCATTCACCCCGGAAAAACGCCACTGTTTTCGTTCGAAGAGCGGCAGAACCTGATCCACGCCTCCGCACAGGCTGAATTTTCCAGCGAGGAAGCCGAGCGTATTGACGTGATTTCCTTTTCCGACCTTGTTGTCAACACGGCGCGCGAACAGGGAGCAGCCTATCTTGTTCGAGGATTGAGGGACGGAACCGATCTGGATTATGAAATGCAGATGGCCGGCATGAACGCCACGCTTGAACCGAACATAAAGACCGTTTTTCTGCCGGCATCGCCCACGGTGCGCCACATCACCGCCACCTTGGTCAGGCAAATCGCAAAAATGGGTGGCGAGATTTCAGAATTTGTGCCGGAGCCGGTCGCGTCTCCGCTTCGGCGCGTCGCACGTCCGCAAAGCTGATGACAATTTCCCAGACCTGAACTTTAGGAGCTTCCAGTGTCACGTCTATTCGCAGTTTTCGCCGTTCTGGCATCGATTGTATTCCTTCCGGCAGTGGCCAATGCACAGGCCAACGATCCCGAAAACACACTGTTTCTCGACCTCAAGGACGGCCGTGTCACCATTCAGTTGCGCCCTGACCTGGCTCCACAGCATGTTGAACGCATCAAGAAGCTCGCCCGTGAAGGGTTTTACGACGGCATCGTCTTTCACCGCGTGATCGATGGTTTCATGGCCCAGACAGGCGATCCGACCGGCACTGGCAGCGGAGGGTCGAGCGAACCGGACCTGGCCGCGGAATTCACCAATGCGCCTTTCCGCAGAGGCACGCTTGGCATGGCGCGTGCCGCCAGCCCGAACAGCGCGAATTCGCAGTTCTTCATCATGTTCAATGATGGCGACTGGCTGAACGGAAAATACACGGTCTTCGGCGAAGTCGTTGACGGAATGCAATTTATCGACAATATCACGCGCGGCGAACCGCCCGCCAATCCGGACAAGATCGTCAAGATGCAAGTCGCGGCAGACGCGCAATAAATCAGAAAACGCCTCGACTGAAAGACCCAAGGAGTCAGACATGGCAGAAATCAAGGATGCCGAGAACACCCTTCTCATGGAAACAAGCCAGGGATCGATTGTCATCGAAATGAAACCCGATCTTGCACCCGGACATGTGTCCCGGATCAAGGAACTCGTCCGCGAGGGTTTCTACGACGGCATCGT
This sequence comes from Pseudomonadota bacterium, assembly GCA_039818365.1. Lineage (GTDB taxonomy): Bacteria > Pseudomonadota > Alphaproteobacteria > Rhizobiales > Stappiaceae > Roseibium. The sequence continues at coordinate 15,661 of JBCBUA010000037.1, read as the reverse complement.
TTTCCACCGGGTGATAGACGGCTTCATGGCGCAGACAGGCTGCCCGCAGGGCACCGGCACCGGTGGGTCCGGGCAGAAACTGAAGGCGGAGTTCAGCGACCACAAACATGTCCGCGGAACCTGTTCCATGGCACGCGCGATGGATCCGAATTCCGGTGACAGCCAGTTTTTCATCTGCTTCACGGACGCTCCCTGGCTCGACGGGCAATACACGGTTTGGGGTGAAGTTGTCGAAGGCATGGACAATGTCGACAAGATCAAACGCGGCGAGCCGGTCGTTGATCCCGACAACATCGTATCGTTGAAGGTTGCCGCTGACGCGGCCTGATCGACACGCAAGACGACGATTGGCAGCGCGGACATCTCGTCTGCGCTGCTTTGTTTTGAGGGCAGTCAGTCGGTTGACCTTGTTTGGTCACGGCGATATGAGCGCCACGACAACGAAAGCTGCCTCTTGTGCAGGTGACCATGACTGCCTGTTTCACCCGAACACCGGATTGATCTGACCGCCATGCGCGTCGACGACTTTGATTTTGAACTTCCCAATGAGCGCATCGCGTTGCGGCCCGCGAAACCGCGCGATGCAGCGCGTATGCTCGTTGTGCGTCCGGGCGGCCATGAGGTCTTGTCCGACATGGGTGTCCGCGACCTGCCCATGCTTCTGGAGCCGGGGGATGCCCTTGTGTTCAATGACACCAAGGTCATTCCTGCCCAGCTTGAAGGCCGGCGCTTGAGGGGCGGCATCTCGGCCGGCGTGAGCGTGACGTTGCATATGCGCAGTGCCCCCGATCAATGGCGCGCCTTTGCGCGTCCGGCAAAAAAGCTTCAGATCGACGATCAGATCGAATTTGAAAGGGCAGGGGCAAGATTGACGGCAAGGGTTGCGCAAAAGTCCGACGCGGGCGAGGTCCTGCTGGTTTTTGACGCGTCCGGGCCGGAACTCGACACGGCAATCGCATCGGTTGGCCACGTGCCGTTGCCGCCCTATATCGCCCAAAAGCGTGCCGAAGACGCTCAGGACAAAGAGGATTATCAGACGATCTTCGCTGAAAAGGATGGAGCCGTTGCGGCGCCAACGGCGGGTTTGCATTTCACACCACACTTGCTGGACGCACTCACGGAACGGGGTATTGAGCAGCACATTGTCACGCTGCATGTCGGTGCCGGAACATTTCTGCCGGTAAAGGCGGAAGATACGGACGATCACAAGATGCATGCGGAATGGGGCGCAGTCTCTGAAAAGACGGCTTCGGCGCTCCGGGATGTGAAAGCGCGGGGCAACAAGGTTGTAAGCGTTGGAACAACGTCGCTGCGGATCCTCGAAAGTTCCTCCCAGGCAGACGGGTCCATTCAGCCATTCTCGGGCGAGACCTCGATATTCATCACGCCTGGCTACAGGTTCAAGGCGATCGACGCCTTGATGACCAACTTCCATTTGCCGCGCTCGACGCTGTTCATGCTGGTGTCGGCCTTGTCAGGGCTTGAGACGATGCGCGCCGCTTACACGCATGCGATCGAAAGCGGATACAGGTTTTACAGCTATGGGGATGCGTCACTCCTGTTTCCCGCAACATCGGAGCAAGACTGATCACAATGTCCGCGCAAACAAAGACATTCGATTTCAAACTGCTGGCGACCGATGGCGCTGCGCGCCGCGGTGAGATCACGACCCCGCACGGGATCGTCCACACGCCAGCTTTCATGCCCGTGGGCACGCAGGGCACAGTCAAGGCAATGTATCCGGGCCAGGTTCGCGAAACCGGCGCGGACGTCGTGCTGGGGAACACCTACCACCTGATGCTGCGCCCGACCGCTGAAAGGGTTCATACGCTCGGCGGGCTTCATAAATTCATGAACTGGCCGCACACGATCCTGACCGACAGCGGTGGATTTCAGGTCATGTCACTTGCACAACTTCGCAAGCTCGACGAGGACGGCGTGCGCTTCCAGAGCCATATCGATGGCCGGAAGTACCATCTGACACCGGAACGGTCGGTCGAGATCCAGGGTCTGCTCGGGTCGGACATCCAGATGCAGCTTGATGAATGCATCCGGCTGCCCAGCCCAAGGGAAGAAGTTCAAAGGGCAATGGAGCTGTCGCTGCGTTGGGCAGAACGCTCGCGCACTCAGTTTGAAGAAATGCAGGGCCCTCAGAAGGGACAGGGACTATACGGGATCGTACAGGGCGGAGATCAGCCCGATCTACGTGTCCGGTCAGCGGAAGAACTCGGAAAGCTCCCGTTTGAAGGCTATTCGATCGGGGGGTTGGCGGTCGGCGAGCCGCAGGACGTCATGCTTGCCATGCTGGACATTACCACGCCTGTTATGCCGGTTGACAAACCGCGCTACCTCATGGGCGTCGGGACACCGGACGACCTGCTGGAAAGCGTCAAACGCGGGATTGATCAGTTCGATTGCGTGATGCCGACACGCGCGGGCCGCCACGGGCTGGCATATACGAAATACGGCAAGGTCAACCTGAAAAACGCCCGGCACCAGGACGATCCGCGTCCGCTTGACGAGACAAGCGATTGCCCGGCAGCCTGCACGTATAGCCGTGCCTATCTGCATCACCTTGTCAGGGCAGGCGAAGGTCTTGCAGGCATGTTGCTAACCTGGAACAACATCGCCTACTACCAGCATCTCATGAAGGGGATGCGCGCTGCGATCGAGCAGGGCCGGTTTCACGATTTCTACGTCGAGACCAAGGAAAACTGGGCGCGCGGAGACATCGCGCCCGTTTGATCGTCTCGTCTGTGGCAGTGGCCCGTCAGGCAGCGAACCCGTCTGACTTTGTCAGGTAGCAGCCCGAGATTTTCCAGGACCCGTCTTCCTGTTGTTCGAAGCTGTAGAGTGCGAGCCAGTTCTTGCCTTTCGGACCGACGACGTAGACTTCCTGTGTTGGCCCGAGTTTGGTCATCTTGGACTGGCCGAACGTGACGCTTTGCGGCCGGTAGACCGGCTGGTATCCCTGCTTGACCATCTGCATGAAGATTTCCGGGCTCTGGAACTTCTGCTGGAGCGAGTTTGTGGCAAAGGAGAACGCCGCCTGAGCATTGCCTGCTGCGAATGCGCTCATCTGATCCTTGATGATGCCCTGGAAAGCCGTCGTGTCGAGAGTGTCTTCCGCGGCTGCGGAACCTGCCATCAGAAATCCGGCAACACTCAAACCGGCCAAGGACGTCAAGAAATTGAATTTCGCCATGGTCAATGTCTCCTTGTCTGGAACATGACCAAGTATACGGTGCATTTGGACAAGCGGATCGAATGACAGAGAGGCTATCCACTGTCGAACCGACAGAAAAACAGGCACTACCCATCAAGGCACAATGGCATTTTGCTGCTTTCGTTTGAGATCAATAACGCGTTCGGAGTGAACAAGACCAATAAAATCAAGGGCGAGTGTCGGCGAGGATCCATTGAAATACGAAGGCGCGGAACTTCGCATATGGAAAAGACTGCATCCTATTCTTTCTGAAAGTTACCCAATCGCGTGCTGGTCAGGGCAAGGAACACTCGTAAAAAATACATATATAAAAACCAAAAGGCCGGTTCATTGCGTGAACCGGCCTTGTTTGCGACCGCACGACCGGTCAGGGGCTGAGCCCGCTAACCTATTCAGCTGCGACCCGGCGCTGTCCCTCGATGACATCTCGCATGAACGGCAACAGGTCCTCTGCGAGTTTCGGATCGTCCATGCCGAACGCAATGTTGGCACTCAGGAACCCGTACTTGCTGCCGCAATCATAGCTGCGTCCCTCGAATTTGAGGGAAGCGAATTTCTGATTGGACATAAGGGAGATCATGCTGTCGGTCAGCTGAATTTCGCCACCGGCGCCCTGGCCCTGTTCGGAAAGCAGGTCGAAGATTTCCGGCTGAAGGATATAGCGCCCGGTGATCATCAGATTTGACGGTGCGGTGCCCGGTGCGGGTTTCTCGACCATGTTCGAGATTTCGCTGGAAACGGCATTGATCCGCTCGGACAGTTCAACGATGCCGTACTGATGCGTCTGATCTTCCGGGATTTCTTCGACGGCTATGATGTTTCCGCCCGTCTCGTCATAGAGATCCACCATTTGCCTGAGGCAGCTGACCTTCGATTTGATGATCACGTCCGGCAGAAGGATCGCAAACGGTTCATCACCGATAATATCGCGTGCACACCAGATCGCGTGGCCGAGGCCGAGGGGTGCCTGCTGCCGCGTGAAGCTGGTCGATCCGGGTTGAGGCCGATGTTTTTCGAGCAGCTCAAGGGCTTCGGTTTTCTGGCGTGCTTTCAGGGTGTCCTCAAGCTCGTAGGCCATATCGAAATGGTCTTCGATGACATGCTTGTTGCGGCCGGTGACAAAGGCAATGTGTTCAATTCCGGCAGCGCGCGCCTCGTCGACAACGTACTGGATGATAGGCCGATCCACGATCGTCAACATTTCCTTTGGAACCGCTTTGGTGGCCGGAAGGAATCTTGTCCCCAGCCCAGCGACAGGAAGCACTGCTTTGCGAATGGGTTTGTTCATGTTTGGCCTTCTCACTCTTTCTGACAGACGACTTCGCATCAGTCTGTTCACGAAAGTACAAAACAGACAATAAACTCAGGGTTCTGAGCGGGTATATATCGCATTGTAATCTCTAAGAATTGCATCGCGGTTAAATTTCTGAAGCGAATCAAAACCAAGCTCGTCCTGCGAGCCCGACGCATACCGATATCGGAGAATTGCGACATAATTATTTTCTTCACGCACCGTGATTAAATCGATTTAAGTCGTCGGCGGAAGTGCAGAAAACAGACGGTTGCAGCTTTTCCAAAAGAGCGCTATGCAACACGCGAAATCGGTGCGGCCTCGCTTTGTGTAATTGCGGGCGCGCTCGGGGCGGCATGACGAAGCAAGGTTGAGAATGACTGAGGCGAACCGGAAAGTTCAGGTCGGGAACGTGACGTTCAGCAACGATGCGGCTTTTGGTCTCATCGCCGGCCCCTGTGCACTGGAGAGCCGCGATCATGCGCTAGAATGCGCGGCTGCCATCAAGGAAATCTCGGAAACCGTCGGGATCGCAACGGTCTACAAGTCCTCTTTTGACAAGGCCAACCGGACGTCGTTGGCGGGTGGACGCGGCATTGGCCTGACGGAGGCCTTGCCGATCTTTGCCGAGGTGAAGGAACGGTTCGGTCTTCCAGTCGTTACCGACGTTCATTCGGCGGACCAGTGCGCGCCCGTCGGCGAGGTGGTCGATATCCTGCAGATACCGGCTTTTCTATGCCGGCAAACAGACCTTCTGGTGGCCGCGGCGCAAACCGGCAAGACCGTCAACGTCAAGAAGGGGCAGTTCCTCGCGCCCTGGGACATGAAGAATGTCCTGGCCAAGGTGACGGGATCGGGAAACCCGAACGTATTGTTGACGGAACGAGGTGCCAGCTTCGGTTACAACACGCTTGTCAGCGACATGCGCGCGCTCCCGATCATGGCCGAGACGGGAGCGCCCGTTGTCTTCGACGCCACCCATTCCGTTCAACAGCCGGGCGGACAGGGAGCTTCAACCGGCGGGGATCGGACAATGGTGCCGGTTTTGGCGCGCGCCGCGGTGGCGACAGGCGTCGCGGGCCTTTTCATCGAAACACACCCTGACCCCGACAAGGCTCCCTCGGACGGCCCCAACATGGTTCCACTGAACGAGCTAGAGGCCTTGCTTCGCCAGCTGAAAGCGATTGACACCGTCATCAAAACGATAGCTTAGAAACAGGAATTGGCACGCCCGGACGGGGCGTGAATTGCTGGAGCGCATCTCCAGCCCGTTAGCCGAATTCACGGCCCCAAACGCGCCGGTGCTTCATCGGCACATGCCAGCAAATGTCCATGCGACAAGGGAGTTATTCCATGACCGCCATAATCGATATCGTCGGACGCCAGATCTTCGACAGCCGAGGCAATCCAACAGTCGAAGTCGACGTCTTTCTCGAAGACGGATCCTTTGGCCGCGCCGCGGTGCCGTCCGGCGCCTCCACAGGTGCGCACGAAGCCGTTGAACTTCGCGATGGCGGTGACCGCTACATGGGCAAGGGCGTCCTGAAAGCTGTTGAAGCCGTGAACGGGGAGATTTTCGAAACGGTCGGCGGTCTCGACGCAGAGGATCAGCTTCAGATCGATCAGGCCATGATCGACCTCGACGGCACGAGCAACAAGGCACGGCTCGGCGCAAATGCGATCCTTGGCGTTTCCCTCGCCGTTGCCAGAGCCGCCGCGCAAGCCTCCGGTCTGCCGCTTTACCGCTATGTCGGCGGCACCTCCGCGAGAACCCTTCCGGTTCCGATGATGAACATCATCAATGGCGGTGCGCATGCCGACAACCCGATCGATTTCCAGGAATTCATGATCATGCCGGTCGGTGCGGAAACGCTCGGCGAGGCGGTGCGCATGGGCTCGGAAATCTTCCACACGCTCAAGAAGGCACTGAACGCGGCCGGGCACAACACGAATGTCGGCGATGAGGGCGGTTTCGCGCCGAACCTTGAATCAACCGATGCGGCAATCGGGTTCGTCATGAAGGCCATCGAGACAGCAGGCTACAAGCCCGGTGACGATGTCTATCTGGCCCTCGATGCAGCCTCCACCGAGTTTTTCAAGGATGGAAAATACGTTCTGGAAGGCGAAGGAAAGACACTCGCTCCCGAAGAGATGGCACAATATCTCGGCGACCTCGCATCCCGTTATCCGATTATTTCCATCGAGGATGGTCTTGCGGAAGACGACTGGGACGGCTGGAAGGCGACCACCGACCTGATCGGAAACAAGTGCCAGCTCGTCGGAGACGATCTGTTCGTGACCAACTCGGAACGTCTGCGCAAGGGCATCGACCTTGGTGTCGCCAACTCCATTCTGATCAAGGTGAACCAGATCGGCACCTTGTCCGAAACACTGGATGCCGTTGAAACCGCGCACAAGGCCGCCTACACCGCCGTCATGTCGCACCGCTCCGGCGAAACGGAAGATTCAACGATTGCCGACCTGGCTGTCGCAACGAACTGCGGACAGATCAAGACAGGCTCGCTGGCCCGCTCTGACCGGCTCGCGAAATACAATCAGCTTATCCGGATTGAAGAGGAACTCGGCCCTCAGGCGATTTACGCCGGCCGCTCGATCCTCAAGGGCTGAACCTGCAACAAGGCATGCTCCCGCAATACAGAAAACCCCGCTGGTCCAACCGGCGGGGTTTTTCTTTGCCTGCTTGCAGGGTTTGCCGGATCAGGTCGCGTCCGGATCGGAGCGGGTTTCTTCGGCGTGCATCAGGGCGGCTGCGATCGTTTCCGCTCTCTCGGCCCCGGCCAGCACGAACCGTCCGTCGATGATGAAACAGGGCACTCCGGTAATTCCCGATTCCTGCGCCTTCGCAATCTGTGCTTCCGTCTTGTCGAGATCGGTTTCCGTTTCAAGAAGCTGTTCCACCAGGTCGGACTCCATCCCGGCTTCTTCCGAAATTCTCACCAGCGTCTCCGCCTTTGTCAGGTCTTCGCCGTCAAGGAAGTAAGCCTTGAACAGCCTTTCCACGACATCGCTCTGGACATTGTCGGCCCGTGACCACAGCACCAGCCGATGGCAATCGAGCGTATTGGGCGAAAGCTTGATGTCCTCGAATGCAAACGGAATGCCTTCCATCGCCCCGGCCTCACGGATCCGGTCGTATATGGACGCGGCATTTTCGGGACCTCCGAACTTGTCGTTCAGGTATTGCTGCCGGTCCTTGCCGGTCTTCGGCAAGGTTGCATCCAGCTGGAACGGGTGCCAGCGCACCTCGACATTCAGCTGAGGCACCGATTTCAAAGCCGCCTCAAGCCGCCTTTTGCCAATAAAGCACCATGGACACATGACATCCGAGACGACATCGACGGTTAGCGGAGCGGTTTCGTTCATATCTGACCCGATTTGTTCTTTTGTCTGTACCCTAGTGATTTGGGCTCGAATGCCAAGCCGGTTTTTCTACCGAGAGCCCTTTTGATTGATAAGGCGTCATATGATGAAACCAAATCAGCGCAGTTCCAAGGTGCGCAAAGCAGCACGCGGCGGGTTTCGGGGAAGGTCCGCAGCACCGTGGATGGGCTGACGCGGACGGTCGAATGTTCGGTTTTGGCGTTCTAACGCACGGTATGTGTCAGGATCGAGCTTATGCGTTTTTGCAACCGGACCGTACCGGCCTGATTCTTCAGAACGGCAACCGGACCGAGATCTTTGACGAGGCAGACAAGATCCTCGTCCCTGCTGGTTGCGTCCGCAATGGAGAGCAGGGTGGTGTAGATCTCGTCGATGTCCGTCTCCGGCGTGATCTCGATCCCGAAACTCTGCGGTTCCAGACGCATTTCCCAGAGGTCCAGCCCCCGCGCGGCGAGCGCGTCGCTGCAGGTCTTCAGGTAGTTGGCGTAGTATTCCCGTCCGAGGCCGCCATCCATGATCTGCTGGCGCAGCCACATCTGGCTTTCTGCGAGAATTCTGTCGGCAAGCCGGCGCCTCTTGCCGAAACGAAGAGCGGTGATCATGCGCTGGGTCAGGGTTTCCTTGCAGTTCTGCCCAATGATGACATCCGAGGCACCATTGCGAAACAGGAGGGCCGAATCTTCCTCGTCTTCGCATACGGCAAGAACAGGCAGACCCGCAAACCTGGCATCTCTTCTGATCTGCCTGATGTAGTCGATCGCGTCCTCGAAGGCAGCGTCGATGACAACGGCATCGAACGCACGCATGGACATGTATTCAACGGCCATCTTTCCGTCGAAAGCACCGACCACCTCGACTTTCTCGTCACTGGCATCCTGCCACTCCAGAAAGCGGCCGCTCAGACCTACGACCATCAGGCTGCTGCCGCCTGTATGGTGCGGGGCCGATCCGAAACCGGGTATGCGGCCGAAGATCTTTCGTCGAAGCTGAGCTTCCTCGGACCGCATCAGTGCGCGTTGATGAATGCAAATCAGCATCAGGAGAACATCGTCGGGCACCACACGATCAATGATCGCGGTGGCCTGAATGTCGTGCGGAAGACTGCCGCCGCCGTCGGTCAAAACATAAACCGGCACGTCGCAGGGCAATGCTCTTATGTGGGGCAGCAACCAGTCCAGGAAGTTCTGCGGATCGTGGTCGCCCAGGCCCTCCATATCGATGACGATGGCGGCAGGGAGTGCCGTCGGTGGAACGGCGTCGCGCTCGAACATGTTCAGGAGCGAAACGTCGAGATCTTCCGGCGCGTCGCCATTGCTGTTTCGCTTTGGCCGCCGTCCTGCATACCAATAAGGTCCACGCCACGACAGCGACGTTTCATAATCCATGCCCAGTCCCCACCTAGAGCCTTCCTGTATGATGCAGGGCCATCTGACCGGGATTTCGTGCTTGCTGGCAAGACGCACTCTGCGCGGCGGCCTGGCGGACCACCGGCAGCGCCCAACGACGTCTGGCGGGCACGAAAACCGGGTGTTCGATGGAAAGGTTCACTCCAGCCGCGGCGTTGGAAAGCCTGTACGATACCCTGTATCGCGCTGCGCTCCGCACCTTTGAAACAAGCCGGACTGGTTCCATCAAATGTCTCCGTATCACGCAAAAGGGCTCTTGAGCATTGCCTGCTCGTTCATGCGTAACATGATGCCCTTACTAAACAGATTCGATCAACCTGTAGATGCCGGAAAGGTTGCGGCGCGCTTTCGTCTTCGATCATGCGACCGCGGCAGGCAACCTCTGTGTCCGCATTGTCAGTTTTTCCCGGAATATCGTTCCGTCCGGGTTGCGTGGCAGCGATTGCAGGATCAACACGCGATGAGGGATCTTGGCAAGGTCGACCCCCTCCGCATCGAGAAAGGCAAAAAAGGACGCCGCATCCGGAACCGTGGCGCTATCGGGCACGATTGCCGCGTATAGTCGCGATCCAAGGACAGGGTCCTCGACAACAAAGGCGGCGGCCTCCCGTGTTCCCGGATAGCTTGAGTAGATAACGTCGATCGTCTCGAGATTACCGGTTCCAAGCGCGTATGCGCCGGGGATCCCGAACCCGGAGATCCCGTCTTCCACACGTTCAACCTTGATGTTCGTATTCAGGTAACCCGTGCCTTCCCAGCGGACACGTCTCTGGTCTCCGTTGATTGTGCGCCAGCCGATATCGGGAACCATCGGCCCCTTGACGAGGAGCGTTGGCAGGCGTGCCTCGATCTCCTCTGTGACGTCGACTTCTAGAAGGGCTGGCCCGCTTTCACACCCGTTCGACCCGTCATGCTTTCCCAAGGCGGTCGCCTTGACCTTCGCCGACGGCCCCCTTGCTTTGGCAACCAGTGCGAACTCATCGGCAATATGGACATCGACAAGGGGGCGCTTGGCAACGAATGTGTTCGGATGCGGCGAGGAAATGTTCCAGGCAGCCAGGATTGTGGTGTCCTCGTTGACGAGTTTGCGGTCGAGGGTCTGCGCCAGCGGGCCGGGGGTCATGACGACGTCGGCGCCGACATCATTGGCATGCGTGGCCAGGTTGGCCAGCGATGTGGGATGGTGCAGATGCAGCGTGCTGCCCGTCGCCAGGAAAGGAACCAGTCCGCCGCCCAGACCCGTCAGGCCACTGAGCGAGTAGGGAACCAGGATCGTGCTGCCGTCCTTAAGATTTGCCTCGCCGATCACCATCTGCGCGGCGGAGATCCAGTGGTTGTGACACCGGCTTACCGGCACGTTTTCCTCGCCGCTCCGGCTCCAGCAAATCGTCGCGGTATGGTCCGCAGGATCGGGACGTTCCTGCGGCGTGAAGTCAAGTCCATCGCCCATCTCGGCCAGCATCGGCGCAAGTTCAATCAGCCCGTCCGGCACATCCTTGCCAAGCCCGAACACGAAGCGCAGCGCAAACAGGTCGCCCGCGACGTCGCGTGCGGCGGTTCCAACGTCCCGCGTCTCGATGCGGTCGGCGGCAATGAAGCCCTTTGCACCGATGGAATTGAGTGCTTCCAGAACGTTTTTCTGACGCCAGTGAAGCGGGAGCGGTGAAACGATCAGGTCCGCGCGCAGGGCCGCCAGGAAAGCGATCACGGTATCGACGGTGTTGGGCGCCTGAATACCGATCACATGGTCGGCGGACAGGCCGACCGTGTTGTAGAACGCGGCAAGCCGGTCGATTTCCCTGTCTGCTTCCGCATAAGTCAGGCTCCGCGGTTCGCCTCCGGTCCACGCGGCCCTGTCCGGCGCGTCCACCAGGGCTGGCCGGTCGGGGTGTTCTGCAGCCGTTCTGCGAAAGAGTTCATCAAGCGGCACATCGGACCAGGCTCCGCTTTCATGGTACTCCTTGGCGAGGTGTTCTTGCGTTACTTTCATGTTTTCCTTCGTCCGTTGGTCCGATTATTGCGTTGCCGATGTCCACCAGGTGTCGAATTCGTGACCGTACAGGGAGTTGGTCTCCGGTGCGGAAACCTTCGTCCAATGCGCGACCCAGTCGTCGGAGACGTGATAGAGCGGCACCGCATAGGCACCCGAGATCAGAACCCTGTCGAACGCGCGCACGGCATCGACAAATTCCTCGCGGCTTCGGGCCCCCACGATTGCGTCGATCAACGCGTCGATGGCCGGTTCCTTTGCGCCCACGAAATTGAACGAGCCTTCCGCATCCGCGGCTTGCGAACTCCAGCGCCCGTATTGCTCAGCGCCCGGTGAGAGCGAGGCGTACCAGGTGTTGAACACCATATCGAAATCCCGTTTCGTGCGGCGTTCCTCGAATTGTGAAGGATCGACACTTCGCACGCTTGCAGCGATGCCCAGAAGTTCGACGGTTCGGATATAGGCGAGTGCGAGTTTCTCCTCGTCCTCGTTCTTGGCAAGGATTTCAAACGCCAGTTGCTGGCCGGTTGCTTCGTTGATCAGCTTTCTGTCCTTGAGCGCATAGCCGGCAGTGTTCAGCTCGGACAGGGCAGCGCGCAGAACCTTGCGGTCGCGCCCCGAGCCATCCGCATCCGCCGGCCTCCAGCTGCCTTCCATGACCTCGGGCGCAACGGCATCCGGGAACGGGGCCAGCAACGCGCGCTCGCGATCGCTGGCAGGGCGGCCTATCGAGGACAGTTCGGAATTGTCCCAGTAGCCTGCGGTGCGGGAGAAAAGATCGTAATAGAGGTTCCGGTTCACCCAGTTGAAGTCGAACAGCATCCGCAGGGCCTTGCGGACACGCACGTCTGAAAACTGGTCGCGCCGGGTATTGAATGCGATGCCCTGCATCGGGGCCGGGACGCCTCGCGGGATCGACATCTGCACCACGTCACCGTCTCTTGCGGCCGGGAAATCGAACCCCTTGGCCCAACGGGCCGGGTCGCGGAACTGCAGCGCATTCACGAGGCCCTTCTTGAACGCCTCCTGCAATGTGGTCTCGTCTCTGAAATACTCGATCCGGATCTCGTCGAAATTGTCGAACCCGGCCTTGACCGGCAGGTCCCTGGCCCAGTAGTCGGGGTTCTTTTCGTAAACGACCAGCCGGCCCGGCTGGATCGTCTTGAACGTATAAGGACCCGAGCCGACGGGCGGCGTCAGAGACGACTTGTCGAAATTTTCCGCATCCGTGTGTTTCTTGGAAAAGATCGGGGCAAGCGCGATCAGCAGCGGAAGCTCCCTGTTGTCGCCGTTTTCAAACACCAGCTTGATCCGGTTCGGGGGCGTGATTTCCTTTTCGACAATCGCTGCGTACCAGTTCCGGTACGGAGGGCGTCCCTTGTCCCGGATGACATCCAGCGAAAACGCGATGTCCTCCACCGTGACCGGCGATCCGTCAGAGAATTTCGCATCGGGATTGAGTTCGAATTCGATCCATTCCCGGCTCTCGGGCATGCGCACGCGCTGCGCGATCAGACCGTAGAGGGAAAACGGCTCCGCGTAGGACCTCACCATGAGGCTTTCGAGGATATTGTTGCCGAACTGACGCTCCCTCATGCCGCGCGCAGATGTCCACCCGCCCTGCACGATAAACGAGTTCATGCTATCGAACGTGCCTTGCACGCCGAGGCTGATCGTGCCGCCTTTTGGCGCGTCGGGATTGGCATAAGGGAATGGTTCGCCCGGTGCCAGGGCAGGGGAACCGTGCATCGAAATCGCATGTGTCCAGGGAACGGTTTCATCCGAAGCCGCAGCCTGGCCGGCAAAAAGGACCAGTGCCGCAAAGGGCAGCACGAGAAGGCCTTTTGAAGTGCTCAAAAGACGTTTTACGGTCCAGACGACGTCAAGAATACGCATAACCATCAACGGAGATCCCTTTGATTCTCATCCCGGAGCCTAGCATAAGCTTCCATTGAACGCGCCTGGCACCAGCCACAAAGACACAGATATACAGATTTGAATCGAACTGGAGCTTTGCGTTGCAAATCGGCCACCCTCTTGCCCTAATTGGGTGCCTTACCATGCAATTCACGGATCAATTGTTCGAACGGGCCTTGCGGATGCTTCCGTAATGCCTCAGAACAACGCAAAGAATTCGCATAAGCACGATTGAGGACGTTTCAATGACGAGTGTTTTAAAAAGAGGATTGTTCGGATGCGCGACGGCTGCATTCGTGACCCTGTCTTCTTTTGCAGCTGCTCCTGCAATCGCTCAGGAAGACAAGAGCCCTTGGACGAAGGCATGCAACACCAATCCGCAGACGCAGAAGGAAATCTGCTTCATTTCGATTGAGTTGCGCACGAACACGGGCCAGTTCCTGAGCAACATCGCAATCCAGGAAACCGAAGGCGAAGCGCGCAAGAAGCTCCTGGTCGCTGTCCCGACCGGAGTGCTCATTCAGCCTGGCTTGCGCATCCAGATCGACGACAGCAAGCCGGTCCAGGCCAAGTACAGCATTTGCGCACCGAACGCCTGTTACGCGGAGCTGGCAATTGACGACACTTTCATCAACGCCATGAAACAGGGCGGGGAGATGCGCGTGTCGCCGTATAACCAGCAAGCCAAGGAAATCGTCTTCAAGATGACCCTGATCGGCTTCACCAAGGTGTATGACGGTGAGCCGATGGATCTTGCCGAGCTGCAGAAGCGTCAGGAAGAACTGCAGAACGAACTGCAGAAGAAAGCCGATGATGCCCGTCAGAAACTGATCGACGCCCAGAAGGCCTCTCAGTAAGCAGGCGAGCGCCATAAACAAAGAAAAGGCCGGAACGCTTGTTCCGGCCTTTTTGTATTCAGGATCAGATGCGCGTCAGTGGATCTCGACACTACGCGGCAGATACGATCCGTCTGTCTGTTCTTCGAAAATTTCCTCGACCTGCGGATGCCGCACCGGTTCCCCGGTCATGTCGGGTTCCAGGTTCTGTTCGCTGACATAGGCGACGTATTCCGTCTCCTCGTTCTCCGCAAGAAGGTGATAAAAGGGTTGGTCTCGAACCGGCCGCACGTCCTCGGGAATGGCGTTCCACCATTCCTCCGTGTTGCTGAATGTCGGATCGACATCGAAAATCACACCCCTGAAAGGGTAAATCCGGTGCCGGACGACCTGACCTATTCTAAATTTTGCCGTTCGCATGGTTACTCGTCCGCCTGCTGCATGCCTTGCCGGGATAGCGTGTCGACCGCCGGCTTGCAAGCATTGTAATATTAAAGTCTATACAACAGGCCTTGCGATTTCCTAAAAACCATATACCTCCGCAAGGCCGGCATCTTTGCTGGCGACGAGCTTGGCAAGATCGACAATGACCTTGGCCTGCTTCCACGTCGCATCATCCTGCATCTTACCATCAATCATGACCGCGCCGGTACCGTCCGGCATGGCCTCAAGTATTTTTCGCGCGAAGGCGACTTCGCCCGGATCGGGGGAAAACACCCGTTTGGCAATCTCTATCTGGGTCGGATGCAGCGACCAGGCACCCAGGCACCCCATCAAAAACGCGTTACGGAACTGGCTTTCGCAGGCCTGCGGGTCCGAAAAATCGCCGAACGGCCCGTAAAAGGGTTTCAATCCGTTCGAGAGGCAGGCATCGACCATCTTGGCGACGGTATAGTGCCACAGATCCTGCTGGTAAGCCGGACGGCCCTCTGCCTCGCTGTCGTCGGAAAGGACGGCATAGTCCGGATGGCCGCCGCCGACCCGGGTGGTTTTCATGCCCCTTGAAGCGGCAAGATCGGCCGGTCCCAGGCTCATGCCGTGCATGCGCGGGCTTGCGGACGCGATCTGCTCCACGTTCTTGACGCCTTCCGCCGTCTCCAGGATGGCGTGGATCAGGATCGGCCGGGTCAGCCCGGCCTTCGCTTCGAGCTGTGCAAGAAGCTGGTCGAGATAGTGAATGTCCCAGACACCTTCGACCTTCGGCAGCATGATGACGTCGAGTTTGTCCCCAACGGACTGCACGATCTCCTGCACGTCATCCAGGAACCAGGGGCTGTTCAGGCAGTTGACGCGCGTCCACAGGCCCGTCGAGCCGAAGTCGTTGTCACGTGCCATCTGGATGAAACCTGCGCGGGCATCCGACTTTGCATCCGCCGGAATGGCGTCTTCAAGATTGCCGAGAACAACGTCGACCTTGTCGATGAGATCGGGAACCTTGGCCCGCATTTTCTCCATATGCGGCGGCACAAAGTGGATCATCCGTTCCAGTCGGACGGGAATGTCGCGAAACGGGGCAGGGGCGCCGATTGCGAGCGGCTTGTAAAATGCACTGGGTGCTTTCATGAAACTGGCTTCCTCCGGCTGTCCGAATCT
>JBCBUA010000036.1:8381-27701 GCA_039818365.1 Pseudomonadota bacterium | reverse complement strand
CTGAAATTCTTCAAAAGTTGACAGGTAAGGGTTCTTGTAATTCAAATGCAGGACAAATCCGACCGAAACCAGATTGTCTTCGAGATGGTACAGGAACGACCCGCCACCGGTCTTGCTGTCCAAGGGCCAGCCGAAGGAATGCTGTACCAGCCCCTGCTGGTGTTGGGCGGGATCAACTTCCCAAAGTTCCTTGATGCCGATGCCGAACTTCTGAGGCTCGCTGTCCTTGTTCAGATCGAAGCGTGCGATGAGCTGCTTTGCGAGCGAGCCGCGCGCGCCTTCACCGATGAGCGTGTATTTCCCGCGCAGTTCCATGCCCCGGGTGAACATCGCATTCGGCTTGCCGTCGCGGCCAATCCCCATGTCGCCGGTCGCAACGCCGACGACTTTTCCGTCCTCGTCGTAGAGCAGTTCCGCCGCGGCAAAGCCGGGATAGATCTCCACACCGAGCGCCTCGGCCTTCTCGGCCAGCCAGCGGCAGACATTCCCGAGCGAAACAATGTAGTTGCCGTGATTGTTCATCAGCTTCGGCATGAACATGTTGGGAAGGCGTGCGGAGCCCGCCGGTCCGAGCACCAGAAAGTGGTCATCGGTCACGGCCGTCTTGATCGGGCTGTCCTCGTCGCGCCAGTCCGGCAGCAACTGATCCAGCGCGATCGGGTCAATCACCGCACCGGAGAGAATATGCGCGCCGACTTCCGACCCCTTTTCCAGAACAACGATGCTGAGTTCCTCGCCTTTCTCATTGGCGATCTGCTTCAGCCGGATCGCGGCCGCCAGACCTGCCGGTCCCGCGCCGATGATCACGACATCGACATCCATGCTCTCGCGTTCACCAAGCTCGTCTTGTTCGCTCATTTTTTTCTCCCTCAAGCCGGCAAGGCCTCATCCCTGATGCCCTGTTTGCAGCATTTTGCAGCGCAATACACGACATTTTTCAATTCCGTTAGCGAATTCCGGCCCTTAATTTGTCGAATTTCGCCCAGATAGACCAAAGCTGCACAGGGGCGTCAAGAAAAAGATTTACGTTTACGTAAGAGTAAGATGGAATTCATGTCTTTGTTGAAGCTGATGGAATACAGGAAGCCTGGGGGTTGCGCCACCCTTCGGCCCTTCGGTGCTTGTCAGCGGTGGCCAGCTGGTTAGAATTTAGCTCCGGAGGCCATCAGTTGCAAAATTCCCAAGACAGTCTGAAAGACATCGAAAGCCTGCTGGATTTCTACCGCAGCGCGGGCGTCGACTGTTTTCTGGGCGACGAACCCGTCGATTGGGTCGAGGCAAGCGCGCGTCAGGCGGCACGCAGACAACAGCCCGTTGCAGCGCCGCGACCACCTCAGAACGCCGATGCGCCGGCCCCGGCCGGAATGGCTGGCAATGCCAAAGCCGCCAACGCGCCGCGGCAGGCGCCCGCCGCGCCCGCGCACCAGCCCGCTCCGGCGCAGGCGGCGGTCATGCCGGACCGGGAAACGATCGCGTCGGCGCGGGATCTCGCCGCATCCGCTGCGTCCTTGTCAGACCTGAAAGCCTGCCTGGAGACGTTCGACGGCTGCAATCTCAAGATGACCGCCAAAACGCTGGTTTTCGGCGATGGCAATCCGCAAGCCCGGCTCATGCTTGTCGGTGAAGCGCCAGGACGGGATGAGGACCTTCAGGGAAAACCTTTTGTGGGCCGCTCCGGACAGCTGCTCGACCGTATGCTGGCCGCGATCGGAGTGGACCGGGAAGCAGCTTACATCGCCAACGTCGTGCCCTGGCGCCCGCCCGGAAACCGCACGCCGACGCCGCAGGAAACCGAAATCTGCAAACCCTTCATCAAGCGGCAGATCGAACTGGTCAATCCGGACGTTCTGGTGTTTCTGGGGGCGGCCTCCGCCAAGAACCTGCTTGGCGTGCAGGACGGTATTCGAAAGATGCGCGGCCGCTGGATGAATTACACGCTTCAGGGCCGCGAGATCGCGGCGGTCGCCACCTATCACCCGGCGTACCTGCTGCGGAGCCCGCTGGAAAAACGTCTGTCCTGGCGTGATTTCCTCAGTATCCAGTCCAGGCTGGCCGACCTTTAGCGGCGTCAACTTCCCATACGTTAACGCCGCTTTTAGGCTTCCGGTTGTAGGGTGGGATGTAACCGGACCGGAGGATGAATTGACCAACAGCGGCGCTGTCAGAATTGCTGAAAACTGCGTGACGGCGCTCGTCGTGGACCTGGCCGACATGTCCTGTTTCGAAGCATCGGCAATCGACGTGAACGACACCGGCTGCTGGATCGTTTCCGACAAGGTGGATCTGCTGAAAAAAGAGGTCGGGCTGCGTCTCGCAGGCTATGACAAGCTCGTGCGCGGCACCGTGATTGCCTATGGCGACAACGAGGCCAGGGTCAGTTTTCTCGCAGATGATCAGTCGACCGCGGAAAAGCGGCGCGAGGTCAGGCGGTCGGTCTGGATCAGCACCGTGGTGAGCGGCAAGACCAGCCCGTTCATCCTCAAGTGCCGTATCATCGATGCAAGCAGATCCGGATGCCGGCTTGAAGCAGATGGTCTTGATCGTCTGCCCCAGGATATCGAAATCTCCATTCCGGGCCTCGATATGCCCATTGCCGCGAAAATCATCTGGCGCAAGGACGGCCAGGCGGGTGTCCGCCTGAATTGGCCGTTCGACCCGACACCGGTTCTCACAGCCGAAGCCGTCACGGCCATGCTGGACCGCGAACAGGAAAAGCTGGCGGCCGAAAAAGGGCCGAAAAAGCCGAAAAAGCGCATCAGCGCATTCGGATCGTGACCCGGCTTAAGGTTCCGCTTCAAAGCCGTTTTTGAATAACGTCGCGCTTGGTGTTTGCAAGTTCCCGATCGATACATATATCGGAAAGACGATCGAACTCTCGCAGGGCCTTTCAGCGTGCTTTCCAAAATCCGCAGCATTCTTCCAAAACGTTTCCGCAATGACAAACCGATCATCCCCGTCGTCCGCTTGCAGGGCGCGATCGGAATGCAGAGCCCGATGCGCTCGGGCCTGTCTCTTGCGTCGGCTGCCCTGCCGCTTGAAAAGGCCTTCTCGATCAAGAAAGCGCCGGCGGTTGCCCTGATCATCAACTCACCCGGCGGTTCGCCGGTGCAGTCCCGTCTGATCTTCAAGCGCATTCGTGACCTTGCCACGGAAAACGACAAGGAAGTGCTGGTCTTCGTGGAAGATGTCGCGGCAAGCGGGGGCTACATGATCGCCGTCGCCGGCGACGAGATCTTTGTCGATCCCTCGTCCATCGTCGGCTCGATCGGTGTGGTCGCAGCGGGCTTTGGCTTCACGGAACTCATCAAGAAGATCGGCGTCGACCGGCGTGTCTACACCGCCGGGGAAAAGAAGGTCACCCTGGACCCGTTTCAGCCGGAGGTGCCCGACGATATTGCCTATATCAAGAGCCTGCAGCTCGAATTGCATGACACCTTTATCGACCTTGTGAAATCCCGCCGCGGAGATGTTCTGGGTGAGGACCCGGATCTGTTTACGGGCAAGTTCTGGACGGGACGCACTGCTGTCGAGCTTGGGCTTGTCGACGCGATCGGCGATTTGCGCGGTGTTCTGAAAGACAGGTTCGGCGACAAGGTCGAACCCAAGCTGATTTCCGCTCCGCGCGGCCTGTTCGGCAGACGCTCTGCTGCCGGCATCGGCCTGAAGGGCCAGCGTTTGACCGAAGGGCTCGGAGAAGATCTGATTTCTGCCGTTGAGGAGCGGGCGCTATGGATGCGCTATGGCCTTTAAAAAGGCGCATTGGGCAGGTGAGCTCGGGGTGAAAGCAAGGGGAACGATATGACTGAACTGATTGGCGTGGCAGCTCTCGCAGTTGGCGGTTACTGGATTGTTCAACGTGTCAAACGCAAGATGGCCGATGTCGAGAACCAGATTTCAAAGGCGGCCGCCAAGGCGGACCCCAACGGCAAGGGTGCGAAACTGGTCCTTGACCCCGAAACCGGCAAGTATCGTCCCGTCAACTGATGGGAACCGGCGGGGCATGCGCCACGCCGGAAAAGTTCATTTGGGATGATCGGCAAGAAACAGCCCCCAGCGGGTGTTGCCATGCCTTGCCGCTGACGTGAGCATGACCGCGACCAGCAACAGCAGCAATCCCTCCGACACGGGCCCGGCCAGCCAGATGCCGACCTCACCGAACGTGTATGGCAGCACCAGAAGCAGCGGCAAAAAGAAGACATAGGGCTTGATCAGGCTGATCAGGGCCGCCCTTTTCGCATCGCCGAGTGCCTGAAAATATCCTCCGATCACGAACAGCGGCCCCGCCGCGAACATCAGCGCGATGTTGATCGGCAGGATCCTGGCAAGCTCCGTGACGATTGCGGGATCGTCGACAAACAGAAAACCGATCGGCCGGGCAAACAGGCTGAGGAGAAGCTGAACCGCAAGGCTGTAGAAAAACGCCGTCAGCAATCCGAGCCGCAGCGTCGCATTGGTGCGGTCGAACGCGCCGGCTCCGTAATTGTTGCCGATCATTGCCTGCAGGGCGTGGATCAGTCCGAGCAGCGGCAGAAACACGAATGTCATGACGCGCGTCAGGAGCCCGAACGCGGCCACGGTCGTTTCATATCCGCTCGATCCAACCAGTTGCAGCGCCGCGAATGTCGCTGCGGACCCGATCGCGATGCCGGCAAAGTTGAGGCTTTGCGGGGCTCCGAGCGCGAAAATCGGCCGCCAGCAGGACATCCACGAATGCCTGAAAAGGACAATGGGATTCAAATGGCTGTCTGCGCGCAACCGAAACCCGATAATGACGAGCAGCGACAACAGCTGCGCAAGCGCGGTCCCGGCGGCCGTTCCCGCAACGCCGAAATCAAGAATGACGACGAAGACGAAATTGAGCGCGATATTGACCAGCGATACGAACAGGCTGACGCCTGCCATTTGCATGACATAGCCTTCACTGCGCAGCGAGTCCGACTGGACCGACAGGACAAACAGAAGCGGTGACGTCCAGGCGGTGATCGCCATGTAGGTGTAGGCCATGCCGGCGATTGCGTCGGAGCCCTCGGCAGCGGCAAGAATGAGCGGGTAGCCTGCAACGGAAAAGACGGCGACTGTCAGGATACCGATCCCGAGCGAGAGACCGTGAGCGCCGGTGAAGACGCGCTTCGCGTCCGCAAATCGTTCTCCGCCGAGGTCGCGCGCGAGAATGCTGGACATTCCGCTTGAGATCAGCGTCGCCGTTGCGACCAGAATCATGTAGGCGGGAAACATCAGCGTGACGGCGCTGAGCGCGTCCGGTCCGACGAAGCGGCCGAGAAAAAGCGCGTCGGCCACGGTCAGAAGGCCGTTCATGCTCATCACCAGTATGATGGGCAGAGCCGTCTTCAACAGCGTGGGGACCAGCGGGCCTTGCGTATAGAAATTCGTCCGGGACGTGTCGGTCGACATTCCGTTCTCCAGGTGCAGGCATTTCGCGGGAAGGGAAGGGCTCGCATTGCCACCTGAGCGAAACGCTTGAGCGGAACGAAATCGTCGAAGCCAGAATTTCACCAGGACCCTTGGTCTGCGAGCGGCCGGCATCTGGAGCCGCGTTGTTGGTAATGGAGGGCATCTCACCCGTCAAGCCTTTCGGCGACAGCCTGGAGGACCGGCGCACCAGCCTGTCGGTCAACAACACATCCATGCCTGTCTTGACCTTGCAGCTTGGTCGTGGCACCTCTCGCGTCGCGCGGCGGAATGGCCTGCCGTGAAATGCCACCTGCGGAAAAAAGTCATGTCGACGGACACATTGCCGGCGCATATGCGCCCGGAAAACTCATTTCAGGGTCTGATCCTGACGCTTCAGCGCTTCTGGGCGGACCAGGGCTGCGTGGTGCTGCAGCCCTATGACATGGAAGTCGGCGCAGGGACGTTTCACCCGGCAACCACCTTGCGCTCTCTTGGTCCGCGCCCCTGGCGTGCCGCCTATGTCCAGCCGTCACGCCGGCCGACGGATGGGCGCTACGGCGAAAACCCGAACAGGCTGCAGCATTATTACCAGTTTCAGGTGATCCTGAAGCCATCGCCCGCCGATTTGCAGGACCTCTACCTGCAGTCGCTCTACGCCATTGGTCTCGATCCGAAACTTCATGACATCCGGTTCGTTGAGGACGACTGGGAAAGCCCGACGCTGGGCGCCTGGGGTCTTGGCTGGGAGTGCTGGTGCGACGGCATGGAAGTCTCGCAGTTCACCTACTTTCAGCAGGTTGCCGGTTTCGAATGTTCCCCGGTCTCCGGCGAACTCACCTACGGGCTTGAGCGCCTCGCCATGTATATTCAGGGCGTCGATAACGTCTACGAGCTGAACTACAACGGCATGGAGGGCGACGCCAGGGTGACCTACGGCGATGTCTTCCTGCAGGCCGAGCAGGAATACTCCCGCCACAATTTCGAACATGCCGACACGGAGATGCTGTTCCGCCACTTCAAGGACGCGGAAAACGAATGCAAGGCCCTTCTGGAGGCCGGCGCCAAGGCAAGAGACGCGGCTGGTGCGAATGTTCACCAGGTGGTGCTTCCGGCCTACGACCAATGCATCAAGGCAAGCCATGCCTTCAATTTGCTGGATGCACGCGGCGTGATTTCCGTGACCGAGCGCCAGAGTTACATTCTGCGCGTACGCGAACTTGCCAAGGCCTGCGGAACGGCTTTTCTGGAAACGGAAGCAGGTGGCGTCGGCTATCACAATCAGGCCGCCGAATAGGGGCAGCGTCTCGCGCAGCCTGTGAGTGAGAGTGCATTGTGACGTCAACGGTGCCACGGGCGCGGTTTTGCACCGTCATATGTGGGTGAACGCGGGTTTTGCGCATCTGGTAGGATGACATGCCTACCGGCAGACGCTAGCCTCCGGATCGTTCTTGAAGGAGGATCCGCACGTTGTCCTTTCTAATTCTCGCGCTTTTGATCGCGCTCTCCGTTTTCGCGATTATTCTCTACAACTCGCTCGTCAAGAAACGCCAGATGGTTGAAGAAGGCTGGAGCGGCATTGATGTGCAGCTCAAGCGCCGCGCCAATCTCATTCCCAATCTGGTGGAAACCGTAAAGGGCTATGCCGGACACGAGCAGGAAACCCTCGACGCGGTGACCAAATTGCGGGCATCGGTCGGGTCCGTGCCGAGCGGTGATGTTGCCGGGCGTGCCAAGGCGGAGGGCGCGCTGGGCCAGGCGCTCGGGCGGCTGTTCGCCGTCGCCGAAGCCTATCCCGACCTGAAAGCCAGCGAGAATTTCTCCGATCTTCACAACTCGCTGGATGAAATCGAAAACGCGATCCAGATGGCGCGGCGTTATTACAACGGCGCAGTGCGCGGCCTGAATGTTGCGGTGGAGAGTTTCCCCTCGAACCTCATCGCCAACCAGTTCAAGTTCGAGAAGGCCGAATATTTCGAAATCGAGGACGAGGCTGACCGGGCCGTCCCCAAGGTTGAATTCTAGGGGGCTTTTCCATGAGGATTACATCGGTTGTTGTCGGGCTATTGCTGGCGGCCGTCGTTTTGGCCGGAGCCGCAACCGGAACCGCTTGGGCGGAAGAACGCATCCACCGGTTTGTCTCCAACGTCGAGGTTGCCGAAAGCGGTCTCCTGACGGTAACGGAAACCATCAGCGTCCGCGCCGAAGGAAACCAGATCAAGCGGGGAATTTTCCGCGACTTTCCGCTAAGGGCGGAAGGGCCGGACGGGCGCACCTACCGTGTCGGCTTCAAGGTGCTGTCGGTGCTTCAGGACGGGCGGGATGCCAGCTATTTCGAGAGAACGAGCGGCGACGGTGTGCGGATCTATATCGGCGAAGAGAATGTCTTTCTGCAGCCCGGCGACTATACCTACACGATCGAATACGAAACCGACCGTCAGATCCGGTTCTTCGAAGATCACGACGAGGTCTACTGGAACGCGACCGGCAACGAATGGATCTTTCCGATCGACGAGGTCGTCGCGCGGGTGATCCTGCCGCCGGGAATACGCGCGCAGGACTGGACCGCGTATACCGGCGGGTTCGGTGAAAGAGGCAGGGACTTTGATGCACGCGTCGGAGAAAATGGCCGGGAAGTTGTCTTCACCACGACCCGGAGCTTGCGTCCATACGAGGGACTGACCGTCGTTGTCGGGATGCCCAAGGGGGCAGTTGCGGCACCGACGGAGGCCGAACAGCTCGGGTACTTTCTGAACGACTACCGGCCTGAGCTTATCGGTGGGGCAGGCGTGCTGCTTGTGCTTTTCTACTATCTGATGGCCTGGCTGTTCGTTGGGCGCGATCCGGCAAGGGGTGTTGTCTTTCCGCGTTTCAAGGCACCGGCCAATGTGTCCCCGGCGCTTGCCAGATACGTGTCGACCCGCGGCTTCAGCGACGGCGGATGGGTTGCGCTCGCTGCAGCGAGCCTCAATCTTGCCGTCAAGCACCGGCTTCGGTTCGACGAAAAGGACGGCGACATGGTGCTGGAACTCGACGATGCGCTCGGCACCGGCACGGGCGATTTGCCGAAGGGAGAGGCGGCCCTCGTGACATATCTGAGCGGGCGGGGCACGCCGCTTCCGATCGACAAGAGCAACGGCGGTGCGATCAAGGCGCTGGGAAGCAAATTCAGGAGCGCGATCGAAAAGGAAAGCCGGGATGTCTTCTTCAAGAACAACCGGTCGTTTCTGGTCCCGGGCGCTCTCCTGAGCATCGCGGTGATCATCGGGCTGTTCGCCTTCGGCCAGATGCCACCTGACCAGATGGAATTCGCCTTTCTTTTCATGGTGCTGTCGATCTTTGCGGCCGCCTTTTCCGTGAACATCGGCAAGGCCGTGTTCCGCATTTCCAACATGCAGCTCAGAATGGGGCTGATTTTCGCCCTGTTCATCGCCGCCATGATCGGCACGGGCCTGCTGGCGAACAACATTTCCGGCGGTGTCCAGACGCTTCCGATCCTGCCCGTCGTGGCAGCCGCCCTGATCGCGCTGAATGTGCTGTTCTTTTTCCTGCTCAGTGCACCAACCGCGCTGGGCCGGCAGGTGCTCGATGAAGTCGAGGGTCTGAAGCTTTACCTCTCCGTCGCCGAGCAGGAACGGCTCAACATGAGCGGGGTGCCGGACATGAGCACCGTGCATTTCGAGGAATTGCTGCCCTATGCGGTGGCGCTTGGTGTTGAAAAGCCGTGGTCCAATGCGTTCGAGGGCTGGTTGTCAACTGCGGCGGGCGCCGCCGCTGCCGCAAGCTATCATCCGAACTGGTATAGCGGGCGCACCTTTGACTCTCACCGTGTTTCGCATTCGCTGTCCAACACCACGAGCGCAATGGCCCAGTCGTTCAGGTCATCGCTTCCCGTTCCGAAGTCGTCCAGTTCGGGTTTTTCCGGCGGTTCGTCGGGTGGCTCATCCGGCGGCGGTGGCGGCGGCGGAGGTGGCGGCGGCTGGTAAAGCACGCCTTGGCACAACGTGGAGGCCGTCAGGCCACGTTCGAGTTTTCAGCATAGGGGAGACGACCCCCATGCTGTGCCTCCAGCAACAGTTCGGCATCCTCGGCGGAAACAGCCTTGGCATAGAGAAAGCCCTGGCCGTAGTGACACCCGCTTGAACTTAGGGCGGAATGCACGGCATCGTTTTCGATCCCTTCGGCCACGGCCTCGATTTCCAGTCCCTTCGACAGCACCAGCACCGCTTCCACGATGGCTCCGCACTGCTTGTCGGTCAGCATGCGTTCGGTGAACGATTTGTCGATCTTGACCTTCTTGATCGGAAAGTCCCGCAGGTAGCTCAGCGAGGAATGACCTGCGCCGAAATCATCCAGCGCGATTGTGATGCCCGTCGACGTCAGCTCATCCAGAATGCGTCTTGCCGCTTCCGGGTTCTTGACCAGCGAAGTCTCGGTGATCTCGAGAACTAGCCGGTCGGCCGGAAAGTCGTAGGCTCCGAGGATCGTTTTGATCTGGTCCGGCAAGGCAGGGTCTTGAAGCTGGACGGGCGACAGGTTGAAGGAAAGATAAAGTTCCTCCGGCCATTTGGAAGCGGTTTCGCAGGCCTTGGCGAGGAGGTGGCGCGTCAGTTCGGAAATGATACCGCAATCCTCGGCGATCGGAATGAACTGCAGCGGCGGCACGTTGCCAAAATCGCTGTCGGTCCAGCGTGCAAGCGCTTCGAAACCGGCGATACGTCCCTTATCCATGTCGAGAATGGGCTGGTAGTGAACCTTGACGTCTTCGACTTCGATCGCGCGCCGAAGCCGTTGCTCAAGGAGCGTCCTGTGCAGGATCGATGCATCCATGTCGACTTCGAAGAAACGGTAGGTTGACCGGCCGGAAGACTTGGCCCTGTAAAGGGCAATATCCGCGCGTCTCAGAAGCTCGGTGATGGCGTGGCCGTCATGCGGGTAGAGAGAAATTCCGATACCGGTGCCGATCGAGATCTGGCGCTCGCCGATTTCGAACCGGTCGCTGATGCGCGTCAGCAGGCGGCGCGCGAAACCCGACGCTTCGCTCTTGTCGGCAAAGACGGGCGAGACGATCGCAAATTCATCTCCGCCAAGACGCGCAACAATGCCGTCATTGCCGACCGTTTCGGCAAGCCTTTCTGCGAAACTTCGCAAGAGGTTGTCCCCGAATGCATGTCCGTAGACATCATTGATCGGCTTGAAGCCGTCGAGGTCCAGCATCATGATTGCGCGGAAACTGCCGTCTTTCACGTTTCGGCTGAGATCGGAAAAAGCCTCGAGCAGACGGCGCCGGTTGGGCAGGCCGGTCAGTGCGTCATGTTGCGCCAAGGCCAGGGCCTTGGAGTGTTCCGACGAGCGGGCACTCAGTTCGCTGCGCAGCTTGCGTGTGACCCACAGACCATAAACGAGACCGATCAGGGCAAAGAACAGGAAGACACCCGCGGCGGCATCGTACAGCAGGTGACTGTCGCCTGAATGAGCGTCTTCCAGAAGATGAGGAATAAAGAGAAAGACCGCAAAACTGAAGGCGGCCGCAGCGAAAACCGCGGCAATCGAACGTGCCAAGAGTCGGACGCCTGCGGCTTCCTGATTGATCACTATCTCGTCCTGATACTTCGTACTGCTTTACTGACCGATGACTATCGCAGGTATTTCTTGAAGAAGGGTGAAGCAAGACTATGATTTGCTACTGCTATTTTTGTCGATGTCGGCATCGCCGCGAAATCTGGAAAAGGGGTGACAAGCGCACGTTGAGTTGCTAACGGACGCACAGCTGTTTCCGGAAGTCCCCTTCCAAACCCGAAGGCGTAAAACTCCATGCCCGATCTTCTGCTTGAACTCTTCAGCGAAGAAATTCCGGCCCGCATGCAACGCAAGGCGGCCGAAGACCTGAAAACGCTTGTCACCAATGCGCTGGTGGATGCAGGCCTGCCTTACGAAGGCGCCAAGGCCTTCGCAACCCCGCGGCGCCTGGCCTTGCATGTCGCCGGTGTTCCGGCAGGGTCGGCAGCAACGCGCGAGGAACGAAAAGGGCCGCGTGTGGGCGCACCTGACAAGGCAGTGGAAGGGTTCCTGCGGGGAGCCGGCCTTGCCTCGGTCGACGAAGCAAGCATTCAAAACGACCCGAAAAAAGGCGATTTCTACGTTGCGGTCATCGAGAAGCCGGGCCGGAGCGCGATCGATATCGTCGCGGATTTCATGCCCGGCATCCTGCGCGGGTTCCCGTGGCCGAAATCCATGCGCTGGGGCACGACGGCGACACGCTGGGTGCGCCCGCTGCATTCGATCGTGGCAACTTTCGGACCGGAGACCGAGGAGCCGGAAGTGGTTCCGTTCGAGTTTGACGGCATCAGGTCCGGACAGAGAACGCGCGGCCACAGGTTTCTCGCTGACGAGGCTTTCGAGGTGCGGCGTTTCGACGACTATGCGACCGGGCTGGAGAAGCACAAGGTTGTTCTGGATGCGGACCGGCGCAAGGACATGATCCTGAACGATGCCAAGGACCGCGCGCTGGCGCTCGGCCTTGAACTTGTCGAGGATCCGGGGCTGCTTGAGGAAGTGGCCGGGCTTGTCGAATGGCCGGTCGTGCTCACCGGCAGCTTCGACGAGGATTTCCTTGAAATACCGGACGAGTGCATACAGCTCACGATCCGCGTCAATCAGAAGTGCTTCGTTCTGAAGGATCCGAAAACGGGGCGTCTCGCCAACAAGTTCGTTCTGGTCTCCAACATCGTTGCCGAGGACGGCGGAAAGCTGATCGTGGCCGGAAACGAGAAGGTGATCCGCGCGCGTCTCGCAGATGCCCGCTTCTTCTGGGAAACGGACCTGAAAACACGGCTTTCCGACAATCTGCCGAGACTGGACGAGGTCAAGTTTCACGAGAAGCTCGGAAGCGTCGGGTCCCGGATCAAACGACTGGCCGCGCTCTCGGCGGATCTTGCTGCAACCGTCGGCGCAGACGCGGCCAAGGCCGAACGGGCGGCCGAACTGGCCAAGGCCGATCTCGTATCCAACATGGTGTTCGAGTTTCCCGAGCTGCAGGGCCTGATGGGCCGCTACTACGCGACGGCACAGGGGGAGGACGAGTCGGTCGCGCTTGCGATCGAAGAGCACTACAAGCCGCAGGGGCCGAGCGACAGCGTGCCTTCGGACCCGGTCGCCGTCAGCGTCGCGCTTGCGGAGAAGCTGGATCTTCTCGCCGGGTTTTGGGCGATTGACGAAAAGCCGACAGGGTCGAAGGATCCTTATGCGCTCAGACGGGCGGCGCTGGGCGTGATCCGCATTGTTTTGGAAAACGGGCTGCGCATCCGCCTGGGCGTTCAGATCCGCGCCGCGCTCGGCCCGATTGATGTGACGGTCGACGATACCGATGCGCTTGTCGATAATCTGCTCTCCTTCTTCGGGGATCGCCTGAAGGTTCACCTGAAGGACGAGGGGGCGCGCCACGACCTGATCGATGCGGTGTTCGCGCTGGACGGCCAGGACGATCTTCTCCTGGTGGTCAAGCGCGTTGAGGCACTCGGCAGTTTCGTGTCTTCGGATGACGGCGCCAATCTGCTTGCCGGCTACAAGCGCGCCGTCAATATCCTGAAGGCGGAGGAAAAGAAGGACAGTGCTCCGGTGACGGGGCGCCCGCATGCCGAGCATCTCCGCGAGCAGGCGGAAATCGATCTTGCAGCGGCCATCGATACCGCGCGCGCAGAAGCGGCAAGCGCCGTCTCGGAAGAGAATTTCGAAGGCGCCATGGAAGCGTTGTCAAAGCTGCGTGCGCCGGTCGACCGTTTCTTTGAGGACATTCTCGTCAATGCCGAAGAACCGGCCTTGCGTACCAATCGCCTGCAGTTGCTTGCGGAAATCCGCGATGCGACGCATGTCGTGGCGGATTTTTCCAAGGTTGCCGGGTGATCGGCAACCCGCATTTGCCTGCGCCAGGCAGACCGCTGAGGGAAGGAAGGCACATTGACCGTTGAGGTGCGCACCGCACTGCGATCGGATGCCGATCAAATGGCGGAGCTGATCAATCGCATCATTTCAATTGGCGGTACGACGGCCTATCGCGAGGCTTTCGACGGCGAGAAGATTATCAGTGAGTTCATCGGTCCCGAGCTTGCAATCTGCTGTCATGTCGCGGTCGTGGACGGCAAGATCTGCGGCTTTCAGGCGCTCCTGTGGGCCGATCCGTCCTGGCCTGGTGAAGTCCGGCTACCGGCTGACTGGGCCTTGATTGCGACCTATGTCGATCCGCAGACCCATGGAAAGGGGATCGGCCGCGCATTGTTCGCGCGCACCGCGGCGGCAGCGCGGGATGCCGGCGCCAGTGCAATTGATGCCACCATCCGCAAGGAAAACACCGGCGGGCTCTCCTATTATGCGCGCATGGGGTTCGTGGATTACCGGTCGGACGAAGAAACAGTTTCCAAACGCTACAAACCTCTTTGAGCCTTGCATATGTCCGGATCTGCTCGCAATGGGCTGCCTGTTAGGTGCGGTGCCGGTACGTGCGCCGAATGCACTTTCGCGTGATGAGCCCCGGGAATAGTCCTCTGCGCCTGCAAAAGACCATTGCATGCGTTGCGCAACAGTCTATGTAGGGAGGCGAAAAAACAAGAAGCAGGTATATGTGCGAATTAGATGATGTCCCTGGCGCGAAGCCGGAAATCCGTGCGCCGCGTGACTGGGTCGCCGTGCTCGCGCAATACCGGGAACCGAGCACGTTGCGAAGCCTGTTCGAGCTTGGCGTGACAGTCGGTCCGTTTCTGCTCTTGTGGGTGTTGGCCTGGCTGTCCCTGGACATCAGTTACTGGCTCACTGCGGCGATCTCCCTCGTCAATGCTGCTTTTCTTGTTCGGCTGTTCGCCATTCAGCACGATTGCGGGCACGGCTCCTTCCTCAAGAACCGAACCATGAGCGATTGGCTCGGCAGGGTGATCGGCGTTCTGACACTGACGCCTTACGACGTTTGGCGGCGCACACACGCAACGCATCACAGTACTTCGGGAAACCTGGAGCAACGAGGATTTGGCGACATTCACACGTTGACGGTCGCGGAATACAAAGCGATGACGCCACGCAGCAAGCTTTGGTACCGGTTTTACCGGTCTCCCTTTGTGCTGTTTGGCCTTGGGCCGTTCTACACGTTCTTCCTCGAGAACCGGTTGCCGATCGGCTACATGACCCACACCAGATACTGGCTCTACGCCATGGCCACCAATCTCGCAATCTTCGCTGCCTTGGCACTCATTCTGGTTTTCGGCGGCTGGATGCCGATCTTGTTGATCTTCTTGCCGTCAACGCTTCTCGCAGCGACGCTGGGCGTGTGGTTGTTTTATGTCCAGCATCAGTTCGAGCGGACCCATTGGGACACGGAAGAAGACTGGCAACTGCACGATGCTGCTCTCCATGGAAGTTCTCACTATGTGTTGCCGCCGGTCTTGCAATGGTCGAGCGCCAATATCGGAATCCATCACGTGCATCATCTGAACAGCCGGATCCCGTTTTACCGGCTGCCGGAAGTGCTTCGCGATCACACGGAACTGGCGGATCGCAATCGCATGACGATCAGCCAAAGCCTTGCCAGCATCCGGCTTCATCTGTGGGATGAAAACTCAAGGCGTTTGTTGTCATTCTCTGAAGCAAGACCCTTGCTTGCCTAGCCGGTTTCAGCCGCAGATCCGCACCACGTGTGGGTCATGCTCCGGACGCGAGGGTGGTCTTCTTCACTCTGCAGGTTGCTGGGCAAGCCTTGGGACGGGTCTTTCCTGGATCGGCCAATGGATAATCGCTGCCAGGACACCGAGCACGATGCCGCACCACCAGATCGCGTCGTAGGATCCCGTGTCGTCATAGAGTTTGCCGCCAAGCCACACACCCAGGAAGGCTCCGATCTGGTGTGACAGGAATACGAAACCGAACAGCGTTGCCATGTAGCGTGGTCCGAACATGACTGCGACCAGCCCCGACGTCAGCGGAATGGTTGAAAGCCAGAGCAGTCCCATGACGGCGGAAAAGATCAGAACCGTTGCCGGCGTGATCGGGAACATGATGAAGGCCAGAATGGCGATGGATCGTCCCAGATAGATCAGCGACAGCAGGATCGGCTTTGAGTACCGGCCGCCGCCATACCCGGATGCAAGCGAACCGACGATATTGAAGAGGCCGATAAGCGCGATCGCCCAGGCGCCCCAACTGAGATCAAGCCCGGCGTCCACGATGAAGGGGGGGAGGTGAACGGTGATGAACGCGACATGAAAGCCGCACACGAAGAAGCCGATTGTCAGCAGGATGAAGCCGCGGGTGCCGAAAGCCTCGGCAATCGCATCGGTGAGCTTCTGGTCACCTGATTGTGCCGTTTCACTGGCCTGGTCCGGTTTGCCCCTCAAGGCAATGGCAAGAAGCGGAACGACCGCGACAAGGCCGGCAAAGATGATCAGGGTCTGCTGCCAGCCGACATTGGCAAGAAGAGCGCCGCCCAGAGGCGCAAACAGAAACTGTCCGAGGGAACCGGAGGCGGTCCCGATCCCGAACGCGAGAGAGCGTTGCTGAGCGGAGACGGTCCGCCCGAAAGCTGCCAGCACCAGCGAAAACGACGAGAAGGCAATTCCAAGCCCGATCAGGACGCCCGCGGAGATATGGAGGGCAACGGCGCTTTCGGCATCGACCATGAGCAGGAGCCCCGCGACGTAAAGCGCGGAGCCGAAGGTCATTGTCTTCCAGGTACCATACCGGTCGGCCATCATGCCCGCAAATGGCTGTCCGATGCCCCAGACAAGGTTCTGGATAGCGATGGCAAGCGCGAAGATCTCCCGGCTCCAGTCCCGGGCTTCCGTCATGGGCTGGAAGAACAGCCCCATGGCTGCGCGCGGGCCAAAGGAGATGAGCGCGATCAGGCAACCACAGACAATGATGAGCGGGATATTGGGGCCTTGTCTGACGTGCGCGGAGGAAGCGTTCATCTGGAACCTCGTACTGGAGTTGCCGACAAGATAACTGGATAATCGAGATCGTAAAACGTGTATTTTTGATCAATGGATCAAATTACGGAATGAATTTGTAACACGGCGGCACTGGCTCGATCGGCCTCGGATTTTGATGAGCTGGCTACCAAAGAGGCGGAGAATTGTTGCGCAAGGCGTTGAAATCAAATCAGGAAAGTGAAAAAGGTAGAAAAGTTGGCTGAAAGTGATGGATTTTTGGTCACGATGGGATTATATAAACTCTGAACGAGCAAAAGGGTCAGGGCCGCAGCGCCCGTTTTCTTTTGCGACATATATGCTCAAACTGAGTATAATAATCCGTGAGCTGAAAATCCGAGTTCAGCCTGCTTACAGGAGGGGCGTCATGTCTGTTGCCCAAAAAGCCTTTACGGTTTCCGAACCGATCGCAACCGGTCTGACCGCGCTTGAGCGCTACGGACGCGTGGATCGGCCGGACCTGAGCTATACGCCTGAAATCGCGGAAGCGACCGCACCGATCTACGAAAAGGTCAAGCACATCATTCCGGCCATCGAGTGGGCGGCGCTTGCTCCGACGGTCCACGCGATCAACAAGCTGAAGAAAGAGCGCAACGCGGTGATCCTGGCGCATAACTACATGACGCCGGACATCTTCCACGGTGTCGCCGATATCGTTGGCGACAGCCTGCAGCTCGCGATCGAGGCGACGCGCACCGATGCAGAGGTGATCGTTCAGTGCGGCGTGCACTTCATGGCCGAAACGTCCAAGATCCTGAGCCCGGACAAAACCGTGCTGATCCCGGACCTGCGTGCCGGCTGTTCGCTCGCCGAATCCATCACGGGGGCTGATGTTCGTGCCCTGCGCGAGCGCAATCCCGGCGTTCCGATCATCACCTATGTGAACACCTCTGCGGATGTGAAGGCGGAGTGCGACATTTGCTGCACGTCGTCCAACGCGCTGCAGGTTGTCGAAAGCTTCGGCGTCGACAGGGTCTTCCTGATCCCGGACAAGTATCTTGCGGCCAATGTCGGCAACAAGACGGATGTCGAAGTCCTCGTCTGGGACGGCGCCTGCGAGGTGCATGAGCGCTTCACGGCCGAGGAACTGCGCGACTATCGCAGGATCGAACCGGACGTGAAGATCATCGCACACCCGGAATGCCCGCCGGACGTGGTCGCGGAGGCCGACTTTGCCGGCTCGACGGCGCACATGATCAACTGGGTCAAGACCAAACGTCCCGAAAAGGTCATGATGGTCACCGAGTGTTCCATGGCCGACAATGTTGCCAGCGAGACGCCCGGCGTGGACTATATCCGCCCGTGCAACCTGTGCCCGCACATGAAGCGCATCACCCTTGGCAAGATCCTCGACAGCCTTGTCGAGATGAAGGAAGAGGTCATCGTCGACCCGGCGGTCGCGGAGCGCGCGCGGACGGCCGTTGAGCGGATGATCAACTTGAAAGTCTGAGCGGCTTTGGTCTAACTAAACCGCGCAAAGCATCTTTTTCGGGCCGCCGCATGTGTTGCGGCCCGAAAACCTTCTGGGGCAACGCCCCATCTGTTCCGGGAAGAAACCAATGGCCGTGTCCGTTGAGGATTTCGCACCTGCCTATATCGGCGAGGATGTGGATGATGTCGTCATTCTTGGGGGCGGGCTCGCCGGTCTGTTCTGTGCGCTTAAGCTGAGCCCGAGACCGGTCACGGTTATCACCAATGCACCGATCGGCGAGGGAGCTTCGTCCGCTTGGGCCCAGGGCGGCATTGCCGCCGCCATTTCGGAGCAGGATTCCGTGGAACGGCACCGGGACGACACCCTGCTGGCCGGTTGCGGTATCTGTGAACCCAAGATAGTCGACCAGATGACCCGGGAGGGCACGGACAGGGTCCACGACCTGCTGTCCTACGGCGTGCCGTTCGATCAGGATCTTGAAGGCCGCCTGCAGCTGTCTCGGGAAGCCGCGCATTCTGAAAGCCGTGTCGTGCGCGTCCGCGGTGACATGGCGGGCCGCGCAATCATGGGCGCCCTGATATCGGAAGTCCGCAAAACACCGTCCATTCGCGTGCTGGAGGGATATCTCGGCGAGAGCCTGCTGGGAGAGGGGCGTTACGTAACCGGCGTTCTTGTCCGCAAACGCGGCGGCATCACGCGCCTTGCGTTTCCCGCAAAGGCGGTTGTTCTTGCGTCCGGCGGTGTCGGGCATCTCTTCGGCTTGACCACCAATCCGCCGGAGGCCAATGGTCACGGGCTGGCGATGGCTGCGCGGGCCGGGGCTGTGATAGCAGACGCCGAATTTGTTCAGTTTCACCCGACCGCGCTTGACGTCGGCAAAGACCCGACCCCGCTGGCGACGGAAGCGCTTCGGGGCGAAGGCGCACTGCTCGTTAACGGCGCTGGCGACCGGTTCATGGATGGTGTCCATCCTGATCTGGAACTGGCACCGCGTGATATCGTTGCCCGTGCGATCTACCGCGAAATTCAAGCGGGGCGCGGGGCGTATCTCGATTGCCGCGAAACCATCGGCTCCAAATTCAAACAAGAGTTTCCGACCGTGTACCGGGCCGCGATGGAGGCTGGTATCGACCCCGAGAAAGACCTCGTTCCGGTCGCACCTGCCGAGCACTATCACATGGGCGGTGTTTTGACCGACGCAAACGGTCGGACCTCGCTTGATGGCCTGTGGGCGGCTGGAGAAGTGGCGTCGACCGGTGCACATGGCGCCAACAGGCTCGCCTCCAACTCGTTGCTGGAGGCGGTGGTCTTTGCGGCGCGCATCGCCGAGGACATCCAGGGTCTGATGCCCACACCGCGCAGCGCGTTTTGGAACACGATGGATGATGCGCCCGGCCTGCCGAGCCAGCGCAATGTCGAGGAACGCGAGGCAATCAGCACGCTCCGCAACGCGCTGTCCAGGCATGTCGGCGTCCTGCGCGATGCCGCAGGACTGAAGGCGGCTCTGGCCGA
>JBCBUA010000036.1:1463-8284 GCA_039818365.1 Pseudomonadota bacterium | reverse complement strand
GACATAGCAGGCGCTGAAAGCATCTGTGTGCGTCAGTCGATCAAGAACATGATGATCACGGGCAAGATCATTGCCGCGTCTGCCCTGAAGCGGCAGGAAAGCCGCGGCGGCCATTTCCGCACCGATTTTCCCGAGACCGATCCGGCCATGGCCAAACGGTCCTACACCACATTGAAAGACGTCGACGCGATCGCAGCGGAAGCGTTGGAAACAGCGTGAGAGAGCGCATTGTGATGACCGGAATGCAATTGCCCGAACTGCCCCGATTGATGATCGATGACGCCGTGAAAGCTGCGCTCCTGGAAGATTGGGGACGGGCCGGCGACATCACAAGCCAGGCGACGCTGCCGGCCGGCGCGCGCGCCGATGCGCGGATCGTGTCGCGGAAAGCAGGCATTCTGGCAGGGCTCCGGTTTGCGGAAAGCGCCTTTCGTGAGACCGACGCGGCGCTCTCCTTTGACGCGTTGAAACAGGACGGGGACACGCTCTCACCCGGGGACACGGTCGCGCGCATCGAGGGGCCGGCGCGTGGTCTCTTGAGCGCGGAGCGTGTCGCGCTCAATTTCCTCGGGCACCTCTGCGGAATTGCGACGGCGACCTCCCTTTTCGCCACGAGGATCTCCCACACGAAAGCGAAGATTGTCTGCACGCGCAAGACGACACCGGGCCTGCGTGCCTTTGAAAAATATGCCGTCAAATGCGGCGGCGGTGCCAACCACAGGTTCGGGCTCGACGATGCCATCCTGATCAAGGACAACCACATTGCCGTCGCCGGTGGCGTTGCGAAGGCGATCGCTGCCGCAAAGGCCTTCGCCGGCCATCTGGTGAAAATCGAGGTCGAAGTCGACACGCTGGAGCAGTTGCAAGAAGCGCTCGAAGCCGGACCGGATGTTGTCATGCTCGACAACATGAGCCCCGATGTTCTGCGCCAGGCCGTGGACCTTGCAGGCGGACGGGCACTTCTGGAAGCATCCGGCGGTATCGAGCTCGATACCGTCAGGGCGGTTGCCGAATCCGGTGTCGATCTGATTTCGTCCGGCTGGATCACGCACTCGGCGCCCGTTCTCGATCTCGGGCTCGACATAGATATCAGCTAGAAATCGGCTAGATATTGATTGCCGCAGCGACGCGAACTAGCGTGGCGGACACAGCGTGACGGCAAGATTGCATGGTAGGGCGATGAGCGAGCAGAAACCGGTGAACGACAGCGCGAACGAGTTTGATCTTGCACACCGGCTCACACGTCTGGCGCAGATCCCGATGCTGATCGGCCTGTCGGTCGGCATGGTGCTGTTTCTGATCACGTTTTTCGTCGATATCTATGACGCGGTCGCAACCTACGAGTTCCTGGACCGCAAGAAAACCATCCTGCTGATCCTCAATCTCCTCGACATGGTGTTCATCGCCAACCTTGTCGTCATGGTGGCGAACAACACCTACAACACGTTCCGGCTCAAATCCTCCGCCTATGGCGAGGGCTTCATCAAGGAGAGCGAACGCGCCTATCGCCGCATGAAGCACCGGATCGTGTCCACGATCGTCATTATCGCGTCGATCCACGTCTTGAGTGAATTGCTCGAGTTCTCTCACGTCGACCCGCTGCAGGTCGCAGCGCTTCTGGGTTTCCACGTGGTGCTCCTGGCCACCTATGTGGTGACTAATGTCTTCAGGACGAACGATTGAATTAGCGGGCTGCGATCAGTTCCAGCCGCCGGCATAGGTCTTGTAGAAGATGTGCAGACCGACCTGTCCGCGTTTCGCCATCGACCTTGCCCAGCGCGGACTGACATAAGTCGCATGGTAGTGGGTCGAGGCATCGACCATCTTCAGGTACTGCTTGCCGTCGGAAACCTCTCTCGCAAGCCGTTGGGCGGTCTTCCACGCCCCCTTGCTCGAGATCCGGTCCTTGATGCCGTCGCAGGCAAACGAAAACTGGCAGCGGTTGCGCTTGTGCTTGTTCTGGTAGACCACGCCGCAGATCGAATTCGGATAGGACGGGTTTTTCACCCGGTTCAGAACAACCTGGGCGACGGCCACCTGGCCTTCTTCCGTTTCGCCGCGCGCCTCGAAATAGATGGCTTCGGCGAGGCAGCGCTGCTCCTTTTTGGACCCGACGGCAAGGGGCAGGGGCTTTTGCGCCCACCAATGCGGGTTGTTGGGATCTTCCGGCGGCGGCAATTCCTGCTCGTATTTTGCGGCCCCGAAGAGCGCGTCGAAAGGTTCCTTGGTCTCTTTCACGCTGTCCGGTGCATAGGCGGAAACGAGAGAAAAGCTGGCTGCAGCCGCGTTCCTCGCCATCATCACCTTCTGGAGGTCGAGCGGTCCTCCCTCCTCAAGCAGGCCTTCTTTTCCGGCTTCCGCAAGGCGGCTGCTTTCCTTTGAATCGAGCGGCTGGGGCTTGACGAAGGCGACCCGTGGCAGGTCCTCGTGTTTCTTTTCGTTGGAGATCAGGCTGGACATCGCATAGACGTTGCCGGCGGCCCGGTCGACAAGATGCCGGTCAGGTGCAACCGTGATCTTCCTGTTGCCTTTCGCGGACGTGTTGGTCGCGATTTCGTCAGGGATCTCAACCGGCCGTGCGCTCGCGACAACGTCGCCCATTCCGTAGAGCGGACGTGCCTCGGTTCCCTTTTCAGCCGATGTCAGCGTGAGCACCGGCGCGCTTGTGTAATCCGGGACAGCCGGCGTTCCGAGCGCCAGTTTCGGCGTGATCCTGGTGGTGAAATTCGCCGGTTCGAGCGCCATCATCCAACGGGGGGACTGGTCATGCCGGGAATTTATCAATGCAAAAATGTCCTGATCGCCGATCGAACCGCCGAGCCCGAAAAACAGGAGGGGGCTTGCGGCGAGCGCGTATTTCAGACGGCGCAGGCGGACATGAGCCGGCGCTCTGTTCTGTCTCACTTTCAGAAAAAGTTGCATTCCTACGCGGGATCCAGGGCCAAACATACGCAGCCAACTCCAACTCGTTTTACACCGTCCCGGTGCGCCGGGCGATAAGCACTAACGCTCTGTAAACAGTGGCGCCGGAAATGAGGATGCAGGCTTAACCTTGAAAGAGCGTTAATAAGAGCGAAAGTGCCCGGTATTCGCTAAATTTTTTCTGCGCCGTTCTGAATTATGGTTAATGACGCAAGGTGTTAGGTTGCGGTCACGAACGGTTTACTACCCGAATTGCTTAAGAAGGTCTTAACGGCTGCCCAGCCGCAAGCCGGGAGCCGGGCGTTCGCTCATGAGCTGGTGCCGGAAGCGGAAAAGCGCGGCGGGGCGGCCACCGGTCGTCGTTGACGTAGCCCCGGTCGGCTCGACGAGGTCGGCGTTTTCAACCAGCCGCCTGAAATTCTGCTTGTGCAGGTGCCGTCCGGAAATGGCTTCCACCGAAGTCTGCAATTCGGTCAGCGTGAACACTTCCGGCATGAGTTCGAAAATGACGGGCCGGTACTTCAGCTTGCCGCGCAGCCGCGTAATGGCAGTCGCCAGGACCCGCCTGTGATCGAACCGCATCGAGACGCCGAGATAGGGCAGGTCCCCGCGTTGGAGCGCGGCAGGCCGGCCGTCCCGTTTTGCTTCCGGCACGAGACCGGCTTCATATAGCAGTTCATACCGCTCCAGGGCTCTTTCCTCGTCCCAGTGCGAGGCTTCAAGGCCGAAAGCCAGACGCACCCGCTCCTGCCGATCCAGGGGCTTGGGCGGCTCGCCTTCCGGCGGTGTTTCCCGGGCCCACGCTTCCAGCGCAGGCAATATGTCGGTGTCGAGCAGTGAGGGCCTGCCGGAGCGCCAGTCTTCCCAGGGAAAGTAGTCGTACCACGACCGCCAGGCGGACTTGTGCTTTGCCAGTGTGTTCTCCGAATCTGCCGTCTGGCGGGTGAGTGCAAGATAGCCGACCGACACGACGTGGGGGCCCTCGTCACCGGAGACCCGGTGCCGGCCCCGGTCGCCGAACGTGTAGAGCTGTTCCACATATCCAAGGCGCAGGGCCGTCTGGCTTTCCACCCAGGATCTCAGGCCGATTTCGATGGTCCTGTGGTGGATCGGATCGAACGGGCCGTAGGGCAGGCTGTCGAGTTCGGTGGTGTTCTCGTCATTGACGTGAACAATTTGCGGCAGCCCGTCCGAAACGGACACGACGACCGCATTCAAACCGATCTCGATACTGGCGTGCCTGGTCGGCATGAAGGCTCCCTCAATTGGTCCTTTAATCGAGCGGCATGATGAACGGGGTGCCCTCGAAGGCATTGGCACCGCGGCCGATGCCGCGTATGGCGTCGATCATGCGTCCGTCGCGGCCGAGCAGCTTGTCTGCCATGGCGACGAGGCGGGCATTCGGCGTTGCCGACGCGGAACTCTCGCGCAGCAAGGCGGCAAGCCGGTACTCGTCTGCATCGGGATTGAGCGCGCAGGCTGCCACATAGGCCCCGGCGGTCGACCGGCTGATGCCTGCCCAGCAATGGATGACAAGCGGGGCGCTTCTGTCCCAGCCGGACACGAAGTCCAGAAGATCCTCTATATGCTTCTCGTTGGGCGGGGTCAGGCCCGCGATCTGTTCGACAATGTCATTGAAGGCAAGAAACAGATGCCTGTCCGGTGCAACGCCCTCGGGTGTCGGAACATCCATTTCGGCATTGATCAGCGTCACAACGGATTTCGCGCCGGTCGAAGCGACGGTATCGTTCAGTTTCGAAAGGGAGCACACGTGCAGCATGAAAAGACCACGGTTATCGTTACATCTTGTAAATTAGGGTCATTCGCAGGGAAGGTCACGCCTTTGCGTGTCTGCTTTTTCCGTTGTTCCCAGCTTCGCGCAACTTTTCGATCTCTTCGAAGCGCTTGAGGAACATTTCCTGGGCCACTGCAACCGACATGGGTTTCAGGCCGTAGCGCTGGGCCTTCCCGCCGTCCGTTGCAAGACCGGTCGGCCTGCCGAATATCCGCGCGGCCTCGTCCTCGTCGAAGCCGGCCAGTTCCACAGCCTCGAAATAGGCGCAGATGATGTCGGCCCGTTTGGCCAGCTTCTTGACCACCTGGGGTATCTCCGCGGGCAATCCGAAGCGAAGATGGATCGCCGCCTGCAGGCGCGCCTCAACCCCCTTGTAGGCTTCGCCGATCACCGCCTTGAACGGGGAAATCATGTCGCCGATGACATATTCGGGTGCGTCGTGCAGCAGGACCGCCTGGCGCCAGTCCGGTGCAAGATCGGGTTTCAGCTTCAGCGCGATCTCTTCGACAACCAGGCAGTGTTCGGCAACGGAAAAGGCGTGATCGCCATGCGTCTGACCGTTCCAGCGGGCGACGCGCGCCAACCCATGGGCAATGTCGGAAATCTCGACATCGAGCGGCGAGGGGTCCAGCAGATTGAGGCGGCGGCCGGACAACATGCGCTGCCAGGCACGGGGAGGTTGATCGGGACGGGCGATTGGTTCTGATCCTTGATGAACGCGGGCGGTTTCAGTCCGAAGGTTGCGGTTCGGCCAGGGAAAAACTTGCCCAGCCGGGTATCCGGACCTCAATCTCGACATCACCACAGGTCAGCGGGCTGCCGTTGTCCTTGGCCTGGGCAACCTTGTCAAGGCGCAGCAGCGCCAGCCCGACACCGCCACCGGTCTCCAACGCGATGGACGAGCCGATTTCGCCGACGCTTTTTCCACCGGACGTTATCTGCGTTCCCTTTTCCGGCAGTACCGAACCGCCGTCCACGAGGACGAATCGTTTGCGCGCCGTACCCCGGTGGTGCACGCGCGAGACGACTTCCTGACCGACATAGCAGCCCTTTGAGAAGGAGACCCCGCCCAACTGGTCAAGGTCCGCATCGTGCGGAAAGATATCCGAGTAGGCGTAGTCTTTCAGGCCCTCGGGGACACCCGTTGCAATGCGATGCTGCTCATAGGCCTCCAGATCAGCCTCGATCGCGTCCACCTGACTGTTTGTCCTGGATGCGGGTGCGACAATGCGTTGGCCGAGCGCGGAAGTTCGGGGATCGGTCACGGCAACAAGAGCCCCGTCGATCGCAACCGGGCCGCCCCAGGCGGCAAACACGGCCGTGTCCGCATCCAGCAGTTCAAGGTCGACCTTTGCCCTCAGCCTGTAGAATGTGAGGCGCTTGAGGAGATCCGGGGCGACGGACGCGGGCGCGTCGGCGAAATAACCGTCATTCGTCCTGTAGATCAGGAAGTCGAACAGGATCTTGCCCTGCGGCGTAAGCAGTGCCGAAGAGGACGCGCCGTTTGCATCCGTGTCCTCGATATCGGCGGTCACGAGATTCTGCAGGAAGTTGTGCGCGTCGTCCCCGGCGATCCGGATCAGGGCGCGATCGGTGAGATGGGCAATCTTGGCGGACGGCACGAGGAGCTCCCGGAATTGATTGGGCCAAACCTTTACCGCGAAATAGTCCTTTTGGCCGCGCACGACAAGGTTGGGATTTCGCCACTCGCATCTGGCTCTTTTTTTACCGCGCGCGTATAAGCCCGTTAGCAGCACGCGCCAGAGCCACAGACAGCCGGAGGAATTCCCGTGAGCGAGACTTTTGACCTGATCCTGAAGGGTGGAATTGTTGTCAATCAGGACGGGGAAGGGCTTCGTGATGTCGCCATCCGGGATGGGCGGATCGCCGGGATCGGGTCGTTTGACACCGCCCAGGCGGGCGAACGGATCGATTGCACGGGATTGCATGTGCTTCCGGGCGTGATGGACACCCAGGTGCATTTCCGCGAGCCTGGTCTCGACCACAAGGAAGACCTTGAAACAGGGTCCCGCGCAGCGGTCATGGGCGGTGTGACAACGGTCTTCGAGATGCCCAACACCAATCCGCTGACAACCGATGAAGC
>JBCBUA010000036.1:0-1363 GCA_039818365.1 Pseudomonadota bacterium | reverse complement strand
TCCCGCGCAGCGGTCATGGGCGGTGTGACAACGGTCTTCGAGATGCCCAACACCAATCCGCTGACAACCGATGAAGCGGCGCTTGCGGACAAGGTCAGGCGCGGTCATCACCGCATGCATTGCGACTTTGCGTTCTGGGTCGGCGGCACGCGCGAAAACGTGAAGGACATTCCCGAGTTGGAGCGCCTTCCGGCGGCTGCCGGCATCAAGGTCTTTATGGGATCGTCCACCGGCAATCTTCTTGTTGAAGACGATGACGGGGTCCGGGACATTCTCTCGGTGACCCGCCGCCGCGCCGCATTTCATTCGGAAGACGAGTTCCGTCTCAGGGATCGCCAGGCAGAGCGCATCGAGGGCGACCCGCGTTCGCACCCGGTCTGGCGGGACGTGACAACCGCCTTGCAGTGCACGCAGCGCCTGGTCGGGATCGCGCGGGAAACAGGTGCGAAAATCCATATTCTGCATCTGTCGACGGCGGAAGAGGTCGACTACCTGATCGATCACAAGGATGTCGCCTCGATCGAAGTGACCCCGCATCACCTGACCCTGACGGACGAGGCCTATGAGCGCCTCGGAACGCTGGTGCAGATGAATCCGCCGGTGCGTGAACCGCGCCATTCGCAGCGGCTGTGGTGGGGTCTTGAGCAGGGGATCCTCGATATCTTCGGGTCCGACCACGCGCCGCATCTCCTGGAAGAAAAGCAGAAGACCTATCCCGCGTCTCCGTCAGGGATGACAGGGGTGCAGACCCTCGTTCCGATCATGCTGGATCACGTGAGCAAGGGACGTTTGAGCCTGGCAAGG
Source organism: Pseudomonadota bacterium (assembly GCA_039818365.1). Classification (GTDB taxonomy): domain Bacteria; phylum Pseudomonadota; class Alphaproteobacteria; order Rhizobiales; family Stappiaceae; genus Roseibium. The sequence goes on along the minus strand of JBCBUA010000036.1, from coordinate 559 downwards.
TTCGTCGACATGACCAGCGCGGGACCGGCTCGGCTGTTCCAGACGGCACGCAAGGGGCGCATCGCGGTCGGCTATGACGCCGATTTCACCATCGTTGACCTTAAGCGGAGCGAAACCATCCGCAATGACTGGATCGCCTCCAAATGCGGCTGGACACCCTATGACGGCAAGACTGTCACAGGTTGGCCGGTCGGAACCATGGTCCGCGGTCAAAGGGTCATGTGGGACGGCGAACTGGCAACGCCATCGAAAGGCGAGGCGGTCCTCTTTCAGGACGGCCTCAAAAGCTGACCTAACGCAAGGCAGCCGGATCTTTTCCACTGCTGTCCGGTTTAGAAAGTGCTGTCGAACTTATGCAGTTGAGAAAGCGGCATAATTCTTTGCGGAGCCAAGTCGGGATACTGAATTGTTTCCCCGGTTTGTCGTCCCGGTTTGCCGCACGCGCGGCAAGACCGGGAGCCAGTACGCCGTATAGCTGACGTTGGAAGTAGGCGGAGAAACAAGCGGTTACTGGTTCCCTGCCTTCCGCTGCGCTTCAGCAGGGATGACAAGTCTGCAG
>JBCBUA010000035.1:0-27768 GCA_039818365.1 Pseudomonadota bacterium | reverse complement strand
TTCAATTGCAACCATTGCGATTGCGAGTCTATTGTTCGATATTGGGGAAAATGACAATAACGGGGAGAAAACACATGTCGATCGAGTCCGTACTCACAAGTGCCGTTCAGGAAGAGAAAGTGCCATTCGTGGTCGGCATGACCGCCAACTCCGATGGTGTCACATCCACGCACGCGGCTGGCAATGCCACCGCGTCGATGAAGGTCGACGCGGATACCGTTTTTCGTGTTTTCTCCATGACCAAGGCCGTCGGAGGCCTCGCAGCGGCCATCCTCGTGGACCGCGGCAAGCTCGCACTCGACACGCCGGTCGGCGACGTCATGGAGAGCTGGAACGATGTGAAGGTGCTGGAGGGCTTCGACGGCGATACCCCGCGGTTGCGCACGCCCAAGACCCGCGCCACCCTGCGTCATCTGGCGACGCACACGAGCGGGATGGAATACGAGTTCTGGAACACGGATGTGCCGAGATATATGGAACTGACCGGCCATCCCACGATCCTGTCCGGCCTGAAGAGTTCGCTACAGTATCCTCTGACCTCCGATCCCGGAACACGCTGGGGATACGGCCCGAGCACCGACTGGCTGGGTCAGATGGTCGAGGCTGCCGACGGCAGACGCATTGACGTCTTCTGCCGGGAAGAAATTTTCGAACCGCTGGGCATGACCAGCACCGCGTTTGAACCCGATGGGCTGCAAGAGCGGCTCGCCGACGTCCATATTCGGGGTGAGGACGGCAAGTTCGCGCCAATGGAACTGGCACCGCCATCGTTACCGGAAGTCTACGGCATGGGGCATGCCCTCTACTCCACTCCAAACGACTACATGCGGTTTCTCCGCATGATCTTGAACGGGGGACAATTGGACGGAAATCGCATCTTGTCCGGGAGCGGTATGGAAACGATGCTCGCCGACCAGATGAACGGCCTGACGTTTCAAACGATGGTGTCCTGTTCTCCCATAACGGCCGACGTTGTCCTCCCGGATGACACGTCTCACAGCATGATCGCAGCGCTGCACACTTCGGATGTTCCAGGAAAACGCTCCGCCGGAACACAAAGCTGGGCTGGCGTCTGCAACACCCATTACTGGGTTGATCCCAGCAAGGATCTGGCCGCGGTGATCATGACCCAGTCCCTCCCCTTTGTGGAACCGGCTTTCATGGAAACCTATGACGCCTTCGAGCGCGCGGTCTACGCGGCCCACTGAGCTTCGACACCGCTTGCCCACAAAGAGAATTGGGAACCGGACCTGAAAGAGAAACCGGAACGAGAAAGAGGGGCTCTTCAGCCCCTCCCCGAACGTATATGGTGTGTCAGCGGCGAACGGCTCAGGCCGCCTGCTGTTTCCCTGATTTTTGCAACGCCTGCTCGGCGGCCTTGCCCGCAAGTTCGGCCATGTGGTCGAACTCGGACGTATAGCTGGCCACGCCTGCCGTGGCGGATCTGAGTTCGACGATCAGATCGCCGATCTCCGCTTCCGGCATCAGCGCCTGCACCTCGTCCCAGCCCGGCCAGTTGGGCCTCGCATCGAAGCCCAGAAGCTGACCGCGCCTTGCCGAGACGATGGCATTGACCCGCGCCGTTGCGTCGTTCGGACAGGCAACGACAACCTTGTGGATCGGTTCAAGCAGCACCGGCTTGCACTCCGGCAGCCCCTCCCGGATCGCCAGAATACCGGCCATCTTGAACGCCTGATCCGAGCTGTCGACCGAGTGATATGACCCGTCGGTCAGGCAGACGGCGACATCCACCACCGGAAAGCCGAACGTGCCGCGTGTCAGCGCGTCCAAAACCCCGTCCTTGACCGACGGGATGTATTGCTTGGGCACGACACCCCCGGTGATCGTGTCGCTGAACTGAATGCCCTCCCCCCTTGGAAGCGGTGAGATTTCCAGAACGGCGTCTCCGAATTGCCCGTGTCCGCCGGATTGTTTCTTGTGGCGCCCGCGCACCTTGGTCTTGCCCCGAATGGTCTCTGCATAAGGCACGTGCGGTGTGTGCACCGAGACATCCAGCCCGTATTTTCCCGCAAGCCGTTCCTGGGCGACCCTGAGATGCATTTCGCCCTGCCCTTCCAGAAGCGTTTCCGCCGTCGCCTGGTTCTGGCTGATCGAAAGGGAGGGGTCTTCTTCCACGAGCTTGGCCAGCGCTGTCGACAGACGAACCTCGTCCTTCCTCTGGGCTGCAGCAACGGCCGTTGCCAGCACCGGCGCGCGCCGGTCGCCGGCATCCATCCGGGCCAGATCGCCCTGATCATGGCTGAGAAGGTCCCCCGTCGCCACGTCATCGAGACGTCCGAGCGCCACAAGGTCTCCCTTGCCGGCCGTCGCCGTCTTGCTGGCATGCTGCCCGAATATGGTGAAGAGACCGGACACCTTCACTTCGTCGCGGCCATTGCGGAAGAGGCTGTCGCCATCAGAGACCTCCCCCTCAAGCACGCGCGCGATGGAGAGCTTGCCGCCGTGCTGGGTGTGCATGGTCTTGATGACCTGGAGCAGAGAACCGGTCTCCCTGTCAGTCGTCCGGTACTTGAGCACATCGACACCGGGCGCCTCATGACGCAGCGCCTTCAGAAGACGGCTGACCCCGTTGCCGTGATCCGCGGAGCCGAAAAACACCGGGCAGATAAGCCCGTCGCGCATTTCCTTGACAAGATCGGAAAACACCAGATCGCGGTCGGGTGCGATGTCCTCCAGCAGCGCTTCCATGAGATCATCGTCGTGATCGGCCAGAAGTTCCAGCATCGTGAACCTGGCTTCGAGTTCGCGCGCACGGTCCTCATCGGACATGTCGATCTGCGTGCTTGTCTCCTTCTCGTGATAGACATGCGCCCGTTCCAGCGCCAGATCAATGAACCCGGTCGCCTGGCCGTCTTCCCAGATCGGGATCTGCCGAAGCACGAGCGGCACGGCGGATGCCGGTTGCAGCACGCTCAGAACGTCGCGGACGCGCCGGCTGCTCTTGTCGATCTTGTTCAAAAACAAAACCCGCGGAATGGCGCGGGCTTCAAGAGCTTTCAGGATGAGCTGCAAGGCAGGGACCTTGCGCTCGTCGTCCTCCGCGACAACGATGGCGAGGTCGACACCGCTCAGCGCTCCGTCCATTTCGCTCAAAAATTCAACCGAACCGGGACAGTCGACAAAAACAAACCGATCGCCGAGATAGTCCGTTTCGGCGATATTGACTTCGACGCTCATGCCATGCGCGCGCGCCTCCGGCGAGGCATCGCCGACGGTGTTCCCGTCCGTCACCGTTCCCTGCCGCTGAAGTTTGTCGGTCCGCGCAAGCAGCGCCTCCAAGAGACTGGTCTTTCCGCTGCCGAAAGGACCGACGAGGGCGATGCAGCGCGGCGTACTGCCGGCAGCTGATCCTTTTCCGTTTATCGTGTTTGCCATAATGAGCCTCCCGTGTGTTCGAGGATATCCCCGTAACAACGCGGCATGGCCGACGAGAGACGCGGGCCTGCCGCGTCGCACCCCTCATGGATCTTTGCCCGTTTCGGCTGCATGGCTCTTTGCCCTGCAAATCGGGCATTCGATCTGGGGCGAATGGATATCGTCGCGCCGAAAGCCGTCTCAAGGCAAGGGAATAATACGCCGCAGCGCAGCAATTCCGCCGACCAGACAGAAACACGACCCAAAAACAAGATCTTGCCGTGTTGTTCGCTGAAACCGTAAACGCGCGCCGGCCTCCACAAGCGACCACAGGCGCATGAACCGTTGCCCAAAGGCCGGAGGAAGCGCTAACCTGTGGGCAGATGTTAGGGTCCTCCCGCGCGTGGGATGACGGCAGAAATCAAAGGTTTCCTTGATGTATGTTGGCAAAAGCCTCTTGCTGGCTTTCCTCTGTTTCTTCTGTATCCAGCCTCTGGCGGCGCAGAACGTGCAGCTCCGTGGCCTGCCCAATGCGGGTACCCAGCCGTCCGCCGAACAGATGCTCAATCAGAACCTCAACAATCAGAGAAACAATTTCTCGACCCAGCAGCAGATCGAAAGGGCGAACCGTCTGAACCGGACCGATCAGATCAATCGCCTCAATTCCAGGCGCGAGAATTTCGCGAACCCTTGCGCGTCTCCGGGAGCCCCGTGCGACATCCAGCAACGCTAGGTGATGGACCCATAAATGAGACTGAAATGGCATGCGAAATGGCGAAATCCCGTTAGGAAGGGTGTGCCGAGCGGGCTTCTGGCCCGGTCAAGCACGCTGACGCCACGGGGTGAAGTCATTTCCATGTCCTTCGGATTTGACCGGCTTGCTCCTCCTCGGCGTTGCGAAAGGCTTGAAAATGCGCCACATTTCCTGCGCTTCCGCGCCTTGACGAGAAGCAAGCCGCCTCAAACCATTTCGGCCTCATTTATGAGTCCATCACCTAGGGTACAGGCCTCAATACGGACGGGCAAACGCCCGGCTTGGAACGCTCGCCCGTCATTCACCTGGAACCGATCGCAGCCAGTCACCTGAATCTGAAGTTCGCTTCGCAGACTGCCGGAGCAATGATGCGCACTTCAGATTCACCGCACTAGTTGATCTCTTTCAGCGTCAGTTTGCTGACCCCGAGGGTCAGGTTGGTTCCCGTCTGGCTTTCAAGGCTGAACGGATTGAGAGCGATCGACCGGTCGAACCCGCCGAGCAACGCATTGGCCTTGATGCCGGCACCGAGGCTCGCCCCGGCCGTGAGCCCGCCATAAGTTCCGGCCAGAAGACCCGGTTTGCGATTGGCTGAAGGGGCGAGCACGCCCCAGACAAGCGTCGCTTCCTTGGTCTTGCCGATGTCGAGACCATAGTCCCTCACGTCGCCTGTGTAATACTCGACGGCTCCGCCATCGACCGGTTTGAAACTGCAGCCGAGTTTCGCGGAAGATCCGACAATGAAACTGTGCTCGCCTTCAACGAGGCAACTCAGTGTTCCGATTTCAACCTTCGGCGTGTTCTCGGAAGCCTGCGCCGATGCGGCCAGGGTCAGAACAGCGGCGGCAAGCGCTGTGCTTAAAAAGCGCATTACAATCATCTCCGTATCAAGAGCAGTCCCGCGCTGACGTCAGGTCGGGCGGGAACGCGCGAGATATGCAACCGCAACACGTCAAAATCTGGGCAGGCAAGCAAGCGCACCGGCGGACTTGTGTTCAGGCCTCAATCCCGCTGTGAGACATGTCCCCGTCCGCCAAGACAGCTTGCAACGCGATGGCGGAAGCGCCCGAATTGTCCGCCTGACGTGCCAGCAGGAACCGGCGTCCGCCGATCAGCGCGGTAAGCGTAACGATGACGGGCACCAGGCTGCTCTCGGGCGTCGACATGGCCCACATCATCCCAGATGCAGAAACAGCCAGCATCACAAGACAATAGCGTCTCTTTTGCAGCGCCGGCAGTCCGGCAGATCCGATGAAGCCGCGTTTGGTGAAGACGGTCAGGCAAAGCCCTGCCACGAAGACACTCAGCAAAACGGCACTGTGGGCATAAGCGGCAAGGAGCGCGCCCAGATCGGTGAAGCCCAGCTGAAATGTGCCGACGATCAGGGGTGTCACGATGAGGAGATGCAAATTGACCCCTAGCAGCACCGGGTTCATCTTTGACTTGACCGCAAGAAACAAAACAAACGAAATCAGCGCAAGCGCAGCCCCGCACCAGCCGGCAAACTCCAGATCTCCGCTCTGGCGCCAGACGAGCAGGAATGCGACAGATGGCAGACCTTCGAAAATGTCCAGCAGCCATTGTTGCTGATGCGATTTCATTGCCGGGACCCTCTCAAGCTTTCCGCCCGGCAACCGCGGCAGCCCCACCGGATTTCATCGAAACGTGACGCCATCGCCATCGCCAAAACAGCCAAGGATTATCATTTTTTTAAAGTGTAAGTCGTACACTTTCACATGAAAAGGTCAGGACATTTATTGCGGAAACGGGAGCCTGTTTTGAAAAAGCTTCCGCCTCTCAAGCTCACAACCTGGTCAACGGCGTAACAAACGTAAACCAGTCTGAAGTCTTGCGTTTTTCATGAAACTGATCGTCCAAATCCCCTGTTACAACGAAGAAGCCACGCTGGCCCTGGTCGTTGCCTGTATCCCGAGATCGATACCGGGGATCAGCAAGGTCGAGATCCAGATCATCGATGACGGGTCGACCGACCGCACCGTTGAAATCGCCCGCTTGTGCGGCGTCGACCACATTGTTGAGAACGGTCGCAACAAGGGACTTGCGAGAAGCTTTCAAAAGGGGATCGAGTCCGCGCTCGCCCTGGGTGCCGACATCATCGTCAATACCGATGGTGACAACCAGTATTCCGGCGGCAGCATACCGGACCTCGTCAAACCGATCCTGGAAAAACGGGCGGACATCGTGGTCGGTGACCGCAATCCGGGCGACAATCCGGAATTCTCCTGGCTGAAACGCCAGCTTCAGAAACTCGGGACGCGCGTCGTGCGCAACCTCTCCGGTGTTGACGTGGGCGATGCGGTGTCGGGTTTTCGCGCCTATACGCGCGAGGCAGCTTTCACCATCAACGTCATGACGCGGTTCAGCTACACCACCGAAACGCTGATCCACGCGGGGCAGCATGGCCTGACCGTCCTGTCGGTCCCGGTAGAGACAAACCCTACGACGCGGCCGTCGAGGCTCGCGGGGTCCACCTACCGTTTCATGAAGAAGCAGATCGTGACCATCCTGCGCAGCTACTTCATGTACCGTTCCCTGAACGCGTTCCTGTGGGCCGGTGTGATCATGCTGACGGTCGGCTTGCTGCCCGTTTTGCGGTTTCTCTATTTCTATGCGATTGGCGATGGCGAAGGGCGGCTGCAGTCGCTCGTGCTGGGCAGCATGTTCCTGCTGGCAGGATACATCACGGTCGTGATCGCGTTTTTGAGCGATGCGCTGGCAACCAACCGGCGTTTGACCGAAGCGGTTCTTGAACGCGTGCGCCGTCTGGAGCAGCAGTCTCCCGCCGAAAAGCCGTCGGATTTGAACGAACCGCTTCGTATTGTTGGTCAGTCGCATGACACAGTCTAGCGCAGCGGCACGTCCGGTCGAAAACATCACGCTTTTCCGTGCGGTGGATCTGATTGCCATCGGCACGGTGTTTTACGGCATTCTCGCCAGTGGAATTCTGCAGGGGCCGGATGCCTTTCCTCTCGGCCAGAACATCTACGACGAATATTATCTGGCGATCTTGTCCGGCCATCTCGATCTGCCTGCGCGCGTCGTCCAGATTGAAGGGCACTACACAGCCGACGGGACGGCCTACCTTTACCATGGGGTCGGCCCGCTGGTGACACGCTTCCTGCTCGGCTGGTTCTGGCCGTTTCAAAGTGTCGGCCTTGCCCAGCTCTCCATCTGGGCCTGGGCCTGTCTTGGAACGCTTTGTTATCATGCCGCCTTTCTCAAGGTATGCGCGAAGGATCTCGGCCAGTTGGGCAGCCGCGGTCTGTCGCTGAGCCGGCTGCTCGGAATTGCCATCTGGTTCAGCAGTCCCGGGTTTTTGCTGGCGGCAAACACATCCTTCTACCATGAGCCGATTGCGCTCGCTTATGCGGCGACCGGTGCGTTCGTGCTGATCTGGACCCATGTCGGTTTCGGCAACTGGCCATTCTGGCGAACCGCAATTCCGTGTGCACTGCTCGCGGCCGTCACCCTCCATGCACGCCCGAACATCGCAATCGGCCTCTACCTTGCCTGCACCTTGTGCCTGCTCGTCCTGACAGCCACGTCCTTCCGGCAACACTGGCTTCGCATTGCGCTCGCATTCGCGATCCTTGGCGCGAGCGGCCTCGGCTATCTGGGGTTGAACGCGGCGCGGTTCGGCGATGTCACCCAGACGCACGGCAGTTTCGCCAAAACCGAGGTTCAGTACGGTTTCGTGTACTGGGGCTTTGAAGAGACCGACAGCGAACGCGCCGAAGCCTTCAAGAAACACGGCAAGTTCAACCTCAAGCGCATTCCGCACAATTTCACCCTCTACGCGTTCGACCCGCCGATGGTGAAAACCTATCTGGACCCGATCTCCGAACGCTTTCACGCCTTCACGAAACGGGTTCTGGCAGGCGATCTCGGCTTCATCAAGGTTGAACAGCCTTACGTCGGGATCGTGTTCCTGTGGCCGCTCTGGATCGTGTTCGCCTTCTACGCGCCGTCTGCAACGGGAGCGACCTGGAGGAAGATGGCAATCCCTGTTGCGGGTGGTCTCACAATTGCCTTGCTGACGCTGTCCTACGGCACCGTGACGCTTCGCTACCGGATCGATATCTGGCCGGCCCTGAGCCTCCTCGCCCTTGTCGGGCTCGCGGCGCTGGTGCCGAAATTTGTCGCGGCACCGGAAAAGGCAGGCCGGAAATGGGGCATCGGTGCGTGTTTCATGGTTGGTCTGCTGATATCCGCCAACAGCGCGGGACAACTGCGCTACTTCCAGGTGAATGAGCAGACCAAACCGGTCTGGACCATGGATCAGTGCCGGCTACTGACGGAAAACAAGGGATTCTCGGAGGCGGACAAACTCAGGATCTGTCGTCCTCCGAGGATCGGCGGATGAGCGTTGCGATGAACCTCAACCCGCTGCCAGGAGCCAAGCAGGCCTATGTTGGTACCATGCGTCTTGCACGTCCCGTCGCACAGTGGCTCGGGCTGCTGAGCCGGCTGAATGCAGCGGCCGCGGAAAAGCGCTGGGCCCATTTCCTGAGAAGCCTGTTCGCTATCCATGACATTGACGGGCTGATCGAGCTGGACGTTCCCTGGTGGACCTACAGCGCGATCGACCGGATCGAGGCGTTTCTTTGTGCCCACCCGCAGGCGCGCGTATTCGAATACGGTTCGGGTGCAAGCACGGTCTGGCTCGGCAAACGGGCGGGCGTCGTCAAAAGCGTTGAGCACGACAAGTCCTGGCATGCCCTCGTGAGCCAGCGCCTGAACCGCGCAAAGGATGGCAAGACCACCGACTATGCGCTCATCGAGGCCACTCCGGCGGCCCCCGGCACCGATCCGGTCTATCTGTCTCAAAAGCCGGGATATGCCGGTCTCTCGTTTGAGAACTACGCCCGGGCGATCCTGCACGAGGACGGACTTTTCGATGTGATCGTGATCGACGGCCGCGCGCGCGGCGCCTGTTTGCGGCATGCCGTGCAGAAACTCTCCGCCGACGGCATCATCGTTTTCGACAATTCCAAGCGGCAGCGCTACCAGGAAGCGATGGGAACATGCGGGCTTCAGGCACAGATATACCGGGGTTTGACGCCGTCCCTGCCCTATTTTGAAGAAACAACCGTTCTCAAGAGGCTGCCCGGACATTTCAAGGAGTGACGACAGCGTGGAGGCACGATTGAAAGGGGTTGCTGTCTGGGCTGGCCGCGTCATTCTTCTGGTCGCGCTGGTCTTTGTCGCCTTCGAGATTCAAAGGCATTGGAGCGGCATTGCCGGATGGCGGCCAGGCGCTGGCCAGTTGACACTGATCCTGGCGCTGTCGGTTCCCTACGCGCTGTCTCTCTTGTTGCTGGCGGAGGGCTGGCACCGCATTGTGAACCTCTTTGCCTCCGAGCCGCGGGCGCGGACCTTTCCGTCCTTCTGCGTGACACAGGTTGCCAAATATCTGCCCGGGAACGTTGCACATCTGATCGGACGGGGTCTCTACCTGCGCGGCAACGAGGTAAGTGATGGCGGGATCGTAAAGGCCACCCTGCTCGAACTTGCCGTTATTCCGCTCGGCGCAACGGTGACCATTGTATTCATGGGGTTTTTCGGAGTTTTCTCCGACCTTCTTCCCTGGATGCCGGCCTTGGCATGGGACGGTACGGCTCTGGTTCTTTGCTGCGTCATCGCATTTATATGTCTCTTTCCAGGCCGTGTTCCGGGCATCGCGGGGCGCCAACTCGCTAGGATATTGCCGGCTGTCGGCCTTGCCGCGATCTTCATGCTCTGCCTGGGTGGCACCTTTGCCGCTGTCTTCAACCTCCTGTCGGAAGCACCGGTTGCCGTTCTGGCAGGTGCCGGCATTATCGCCTGGCTGGTCGGCTATCTGACACCCGGCGCCCCCGGAGGCATCGGCACCCGGGAGGCGGCCCTGATCGCGCTCTTGTCGTTTCTCAACCAGGAAGACACCGTTCTGATCGCGACGGCTCTGTTCCGGGTCGTGACCACCCTCGGTGACGTGCTGCTGTTTTTGGGAAGCTGGCTGAAAGTGCCGCGTGGAGCCTCGGTCGGCGGGACCCCGCAGAATTGAAAAAGGGCGGCTGATGCCGCCCTTCCGTGCCTCGAGCCGATTGGCCCGCTGACTATTTCAGATTGCCGCAGAAACGCTGGATGCGCTGGCAGGCTTCTTCCAGAGCCTCGGTCGACGTCGCGTAGGAAATCCGGAAATTCGGGCCGAGGCCGAAGGCCGATCCATGAACCACCGCAACACCCTCCGTTTCCAGGAGTTCAGTCACGAAATCGGCATCATTTTCGAGAACCTTGCCGGACGGTGCTGTCTTGCCGATCGTTCCGGCACAGGACGGGAACACGTAGAACGCTCCTTCCGGAACAGGACACGAGATGCCACTTGCCTGGTTCAGCATGGAGACCACAAGGTCACGCCGTCCCTTGAAGATCTCGTTGTTCTTCGGGATGAAATCCTGCGTGCCGGACAGCGCCTCGACGGCGGCCCACTGCGCAATCGAACAGGGATTGGACGTCGACTGCGACTGCACCTTGGCCATCGCCTTGATGAGATCGGCGGGACCACCGGCATACCCGATCCGCCAGCCGGTCATGGCATAGGCCTTGGAGACGCCGTTGACGGTCAAGGTGCGGTCGTAGAGCGCGGGTTCGACCTGCGCAGGCGTCGTGAACTTGAAGTCGTCATAGACGAGATGCTCGTACATATCGTCGGTCATGATCCAGACCTGCGGATGTTTCATGAGCACGTCGGTCAGGGCCTTCAGTTCCGCTTCCGTGTAGGCAGCGCCGGAGGGGTTGGACGGCGAGTTGAAGATGAGCCACTTGGTGCGCGACGTGATCGCAGCGTCCAGCGCTTCGGGTGTGATCTTGAACGTGGACTTGTCCGCCTCGACGATCACAGGCTCTCCGCCGGCCAGGAGCACCATGTCGGGATAGCTGACCCAGTAGGGCGTCGGGATGATCACCTCGTCACCCGGATTGATGGTCGCGATGAGGGCGTTGTAAAGCACCTGCTTGCCGCCGGTTCCGACCGTGATCTGGTTTGTCGCGTATGTCAGTCCGTTTTCCCGCTTGAACTTCTCGGAGATCGCCGCCTTGAGTTCGGGGATACCGTCGACGGCCGTATATTTTGTCTTGCCGCCATTGATGGCCGTGATGGCCGCCGCCTTGATGTTTTCCGGGGTGTCGAAATCCGGCTCGCCAGCGCCGAGACCGATTACATCGCGGCCAGCAGCTTTAAGCTCGCGCGCCTTGTTGGTGACAGCGATGGTCGCAGAAGGTTGTACACGCGCCAATGCGTCAGCAAGAAAGCCCATAATGTCCTCCAGGGGGAAACGGGATTAACAGCGCGCGGACCGTAGAACCGTAGGTCTGAGAAGACAAGAGACAATCGGCATCGCCGAAGGCGGCCACGCAATTTTTTTGCCGGCCGGAACCGACGGCAAAGGTTCAGCTGCGCGTTTCCAGAATGAGCTTGGGCTCGTCCGTCTCGCCGTCGATCAGACTGCACTTGAACCGTTTCTTCTTGGTCCCGCTCTTGGTCTTCACCTCGACCGCAAGCGGAACATCGGAATCCTGCTTGGCGGCTCCGAGCATCGATTGAAAATCGGCATCGTCGAAAAGCGATTCCGTAACGGCCCGATCCTCAAGACTCTCGGTCGTCAGGCTGTAGGTTTTCATGGCCGCCTGATTGGCGGCAATGATCACACGGGTCTGCGAGTTGATGACCAGCATCGGTGCGCTGCAGACCTCGAAAACCTCTGCAAAATTGACGTCACCGCCGATGTGGCCGGCGGAGAACAGAACGCCGCCGACGGTTCCGCCCATGCGGAAATACATGGCGTCGTATTTGAGATCGATGCTGTCACTGGCCGCAAGCAGGAATTTGCCGCGTCCGGTTGCGCTTGCCCGCCGTGTCAGGGCCGCCAGCGTCAAGGACACGATCGTGCGTCCGACCCGGTTCTGGATATGGGCAACGTTCCGCCCGAGGATCAGACGTATATCGTCTATCTGGAAACTTCTGAGAAACCCGTCACTTGCAAAGCGGACATAGCCGAAATTGTCGACCAGCAGCACGATCCGCGAGGAAGACGCGACAAAATGCTGGAGGATCGGTGCGATCCCGAGGGCAATCTTGCCCGGATTGTCGTCAGACTCGCCGATCGACGGAAAGCAGATTGCCAGGATACGGCCATCCGACAATTCGTAGCGATAGGCCACGATGGGTATGCCGGGAATACGGTGGTCGGGTCCGCCGCCGACATCGAACGGTCCGGCGCGCCCTTCCCTGATCGCACCTTGTACCAGTCTCAGGATCGTCTTCTTGTCTTCCGGAGCAAGATGCCGCAAGGCGTCGTTGGACGGAGCTTCCTGCAGATCCTTGACTTCGCTGTCGAAATTCTGCGATCCGACCTCGTGCCACAGGATCGTTTTCTTGTTGATGTCGGCAATGAAAAACTGGAGGCCGGACAGCGACAGTGCGGGCGCTTCACCCTGCACTTTCGGCGGCTGCGCCTGCCCTTTCGGCGGCGCGTCGGACTCTTGCGACTGTTGCGGCAAAGCGTTCTGTGCTTCGTTGAGTGTCATTCTGTGCCCGACCTGTTTTACCGGCTTTTCCAGCCTCGGATCATCACACAAAAAAGCAAACAAAGACTAAAGCCCGAAGGCGCACCGGCAACCGGATGGAACGTTCCAGATTTGGTGCGGGCATGCGGGCAAATCCGGTGCCGATGCCTTTGCCGCATTGTCGTCACGAAATCACACACTGATTGCCCGATTGCGGTCTGTCTCGCGGCCCATTTTTTGCTGCATATGGCACCTGGAAGATGACAGGAGTTCACATGCCGCTCGTGACTTCATCAGATATGCCGGAAAAGGCTCAAAAGGCAGGATTGTCACCTGTCCTGCTTTTCATGGTGGCCATGGCCCTTCTGATGGTGATGTCATTCGCGATTGCGCCGTCCCTGCTGTTTCCGCTTTCGGCCTTCCTCGCGATGGCGGCTGTCACACACCTGCTTGGGGTTCGCCTCTATGAGGACCTCAGGCAGGCGATCGATCGCAACGGTTAGAAAACGACTGCAACAAGAACAAGAAAACCGGTTTCAAATCACTATGGCGAAAACTGAACATCTGAACCGCCGGGACAACCGCTCCCGCCGGAGCGACCTGCGAGACGCAAAGCCGCTGCTGCAAGCCATCTTTCTTGGCATGACGCTGGCAGTCGGACTGGTTGTGGCCGCGGCCATGGCAAATTCAGACGCCGAAAACGCGATTGAGTCCGGAGCTCCCGTGATCGAACAGAAATTGCCGCCCAGCGAGCAGTCGTCTGCGGGAAACAAGGCAGCAAACTAGAAAAACTGCAGCGCAAGCAGTGCGACCACAACGTATCGTCCCGTTTTCGCAATTGCGACCAACGCCAGGAACACCCAGAATTTCTCTTTCAAGACGCCGGCTGCCAGCGTCAGCGGATCCCCGATGATGGGCGCCCAGCTCATGAGCAGGCTCCAGCGGCCGTAGCGGCGGTACCAGGCCGTTGCCTTTTCCAGCTTGTCCGGCTTGACGGGAAACCACTTTGCATCGGCAAAACCGGCCGCACCGCGCCCGAGGCCCCAGTTCACGACGGAGCCCAGCGTGTTGCCGAGGCTTGCCGTGGCAACAAGCACGGCGGTGGGCGCGGTTTCGAGATAGATGAGACCGGACAGGCCGAGTTCGGATTGAACCGGAAACAGGGTGGCGGCAAGGAAGGAAATGCCGAAGAGACCTAGAAGACTGCTGTACATGGCACGGCTTGCATACACGCGCCGGGTCTCGTTCTTCAAGACGGCCGAATGCGATTTTCACCCGCCCCTGCGGCAGGCACAGACGGCTCCGGCCGGGTCCCGGCGAAACGGGACCCGGCCGCTTGGTCAGTGGCTTGTACGTTCAGGCTGCCTGCAGGACGGAGTTTCTGAACAGGGCGCTGTTGGCGGCGACGATTGCCACGGCATTCATGCGGTTCTTTGCACCCAGCCGCGTGATCGCGTTGCGGATATGAACCTTGACGGTCGCTGTCGACACGCCGAGATCATAGGCGATCTGCTTGTTGACCTTGCCTTCGCAAAGCATGAGCAGGATCTCAAGCTGCCGGCGCGTGAGCTTGGCGGCGAGATTGAGCGGGCGCGGCATGGCGCCTGCAGGTGCCACACTGTGAGCTGCGGGCGTGTCCAGGGCGTCGAGTGCAAAATGAGCGTTCATGACGAGGCTCCAACTTGGTGCGTTTCCGTTTTGTCGGGCCGACTTTCCCCCAAAGTGATTATATTGTAAAATGTTAAACAGCGAACAGAATAAAGCTAAAAATTAGCAATTGACTGACGGGATCACCGATGAACAAGAAGCTCTATTCAGGCCACACCCTCCGGCAGATTAGGTCGGACTTCGGTTTGTCGCAGACGGAATTTGCCAGGAAAATCGGACTTTCAACCGCATACGTCAATCAGATCGAGAACAACAACAGACCGGTGACGGCGTCGGTTCTTCTGACGATCAACCGGATATTCGGCGTCGACCTCGCGGCCTTTGAAAAGAACGACATGGACCGTGTTGTGCAAGATCTCGAAGAGGTTTTTGCCGACACCCAGTTTCACAATTCATCGGTGGGAAGACAGGAAATCCAGGAGCTTGTTTCAAGGGCACCGGCTATCACCCAGGCGATCATGGATCTCTATGGCGCACTGCGGAACTATCACGACAGGGACGTTCTGGAAGACGACCTCGTTCACATGAGCGGCGCTGACGAAACAACGGCAAGCGTACGCAAATCCGCCTATGACGAGGTGCGGGACTTCTTCCACTACACGGACAACTATGTCGACACGATTGACCGCGCGGCGGAAAAACTGTCCTACGAAATCGGCCTCCATACATGCGAAAGCAAGCTGGACCGGCTGACCGGTTGGCTCAGGAAACGGTTCGATATCGCCGTCGAGCAGGTTGCCGACTATCAGGGGACGCTCATCCGGCATCAGGACTACACGCGGAAAATCTCCATTTACCGCGCGGTGCCGCAATCAACCAGGAGCTTCCTGCTCGGAACGGTGATCGCGGACCTGTGCGTGAAGGACCTGATCGCGGAGGAAGTCAAACGCGCGAATTTCCGGACAGGTTCGGCGCAGGGGATCGCAACGCTGGCGCTGCGCAACTACTTTGCCGGAGCCCTGCTCCTGCCCTATGACGACTTCCTGCGCACGGCAACGGAATGCCGGCACGACATACAGCTTCTGTCCAACAGGATGGACGCCAGCATCGAAACGGTCTGCCACAGATTGTCGACGCTCCAGCGCGCAGGTGCGAACGGCCTGCCGTTTTACTTCGTGAAGATCGACCGCGCCGGAAACGTCGTCAAACGCCACAGTGCGACCCGTTTCCAGTTCGCCCGGTTCGGCGGATCATGTCCGCGCTGGAATGTGCATCAGGCCTTTGAGCAGAACTCGAACAAGTTCACCGCGCAGATCGCACAGATGCCCGACGGGATCGAGTATCTTTGCATTGCCACCAGCATCACCAAACATCAGACCGACTACCGCACCGGCGAGCGCAGATATGCGCTCGGCATCGGTTGCGAACTCAAATACGCCGATGCGATCGTTTATGCCGACGGGCTTGCGGTAAACGACGTGTCGACGCCCGAACCCATCGGCGTGAACTGCCGCATCTGCCCGCGCGACGATTGCGATCAGCGTGCCTTCCCGGCGATCGACAAGGAACCTCTGATCGATCCGGCACAGCGCGGGATCGTTCCCTACCGCGTCAAGGCCGCTGGATAAATCGTCCCGGCATCCATCTTTGGATGGATTGTGCGCCCGCCAGACCGGGCCTAGGGTCGGAGCCTTAATTTCGTCCTGTCGCTCTCGAGGCCGCCATGACCGCACCGCGCGACGGCAGGTTCAGCCGCTGCAGAACGGCATGCACATGGTCTTTCACGGTCGCAATACTTATGCCGCAGGTCTCCGCAATGTCCCGATTGGACTTCCCCTCGATGATCAACAGCGCGACCTGTTTCTGGCGCGGCGTGAGCGGTGCCAGGAACTCCGTATCCGAGGGCCTCTCAAACACCGTCACCAGCGGCGCGCCGAGCGCGCGGCTTGCCGCCAGGTCGACCCTGAGCCGTTTGCCGCCCGCCGACAGCGCGCAAAGCGCCTCGATGGTACGCGGCGGGATTGGTGATTGCGGACCGTGTTGCAAATCCTCCAACACGACGGCAAGGGCTTCAATCACATCAGCATCGACAGTCATAGGAAAGGACCTCGCATGAGCAATCTGCCCCTGAACATTGCAAACTTCTTTTTGGCGATGCAAGCCGGCCCCTCCGGCGCTGACCTGCTCGGTTCGATCTTTGCCGACGACGCGGTCTATTCCGAACCTTTTTCCGGACGGAGCGAGCCACACCGGGGGCGCGACGCCATACTGGCCGCGTTTGCGGCAAGCCGGAGCGACGCCTTCGACGATGCCGTGATCACGCTCGGCGCGGTTGAAATAGAAGACGACAGGATCACCGTGAAGTGGACCTGCTATTCCAGGGCTATTCCGGGCGGCAGCGGCAGCGGCACGAACGTCTTTACCGTTGCAGGCGGCAAGGTCGTGTCGCTGGTCACAACACTGGATATGCCGTAACGGCGGCGGAGCCGCGCCGGCTCACCCGTCCAGAAGTGTCCGGAAATGGTTGCGCAGTTCATAAGCGCCGCGTTGACCCTGCAGAACTTCTTGCAGCTCTCCCTTGCCATCGAACAGCAGGAGCGTGACATGCGGCACGCCGTACCGGTTCTGGAAGGTCTTGCCCTTTGCCGTGCGGATATTGGCAACGACGTAGTCGAGTTCGCCGTCGTCGAACATGTCGAGCGCCTTGCGCGTGTCGGCCTGCAGCGAGCGGCACAGGGAGCACTGCGGATCATGGATCTGCACGACCGTCGGCCGTCCGTTCCCGACCCGCGTGAGATCATGCTCGTGGCGCATGCTCGCGAAATTCTGCGCAAAGACGTAGCCCGTGCCACCCAGAAGCACGGCGGCGATGCCGATGTTCCGTCCCATCCGAAGGAACTTCCTGCGCTCCGGTGAGACACCGTTTGCCTGCTGATCATTGTTCTGCCGGGACTTTCTGTCCTTCGGCCTTGAGGATTTGCGTTGCTTTTTCATAAGTCACCCGATTGATTGCCGCGTCACGGCACCCGAAGGAGGCCGGCGCGAAACACATTCAAACCACCACGATGTCCGCGCCCGAACGGACCCGGTCATAGAGATCGATGACATCCTGATTGATGAGGCGCACGCATCCTGAGGACACCGCCTTGCCGATCGACGCCGGTTCGTTGGTGCCGTGCAGGCGGTAAAGCGTGTCGACGTTGCCCTGGAAGATGTAGAGAGCCCTGGCCCCGAGAGGATTGCTCAGACCCGGCTGCATGCCGCCGTTTTCCGCGCTGTAAGGCTCCAGATGCGGTTCACGGGCGATCATCTCTTCCGGCGGCGTCCAGGTCGGCCATGGCCGCTTCCAGGCAATGCGTGCGCGGCCCGACCACTCGAAGCCCTGACGGCCCAGACCAACGCCATACCGCATCGCGGTTCCGCTCGGCTCGACCAGGTAAAGGTAGAAGCTGCGGGTGTCGACGACGACCGTCCCCGGTTTCTCATCGGTTCTGTAAGCCACCCTCTGCCGCCGGAATTCGGGCGCCAGCACCCGCGGATCGATTGCCGGAAGCGGAAACTCCTCCTGCGGCCGCGGTCCGTAGTTCTGCAGAAAGGACGCGTCCACCTGCGGCTGCGGCTGCGCTGGCACAGGTGCGCGGCTCGTCGTTGTCGAACATCCGGCAAGGGTCAGGGCGGCCAAACCGAGGCCACCGGACAGGACCTGACGCCGTGTCACGTAATTTGTCATCGATGTCGTATCCGGATCGCGTTAGAGAACCACGACCTGTGTCCCGAGCGGAACGCGGGCATAGAGATCGATGACATGATCATTGATCATGCGGATACATCCGTTCGAGACAGAACGGCCGATGGACCAGGGCTGCGTGGTACCGTGGATCCGGTAATAGGTGTCCCGCCCGTTCTTGTAGAGATAGAGCGCACGCGCTCCGAGCGGATTGTTGACACCACCCGGCACACCCTTCGCATACCGCGCATATTTCTGCGGTTCGCGGCGGATCATGTTCTTCGTCGGTGTCCAGCGCGGCCACTCGGCCTTTCGGTCGACGGTTGCCCGGCCCTTGAAAGCCAGGCCGGCCTTGCCGACACCAACCCCGTAACGGCGCGCCCGGCCCCAGCGTTCCGTCAGATAGAGGAAGTGGTTCTTCGGATCGACGACAATCGTCCCCGGTGCATAGCTCATCGACAGGAATACGCGCTGCGGCGCGTATTTCGGGTCCAGTTTGAAATTCTTGTATTTCTTGGTGTGATGCGCGTTCGCGGCGCCCGGCACGGCCATCGCAAGCGAAGCAAAACCGCCAAGCAACAGATCTCGTTTGTTCAACACGAGCATATCTCCTGATATCCAATAGCATTCGGGCGGACAAAGGTCCGCCGGGAAAGTCGGCTGATCAGGAGTTGGGTGGTTTGGGTTCCAGCCTCTTCTGCACGGAGGCCTGGTGCCCCGGCGCTATCCAGTCCGGATGATCCTGCCCCGCACGCGACACGGACGAGGCTGACGCCATCACGGCCTTGCACTCGGAGTTCTTGCAGAAAGAAGGTTTTGTCTCGGCGACCGATTGTTCTTCATCCGGTTCACCTGCCACGAGTTGGGCCACCGCCTGGTCCATCGACACGATCATCTGGAGATCGTCTTTGGATACATCGACGGCGCCGCGCGCAAACCCTTGCTGCACGCCCGCAACCAGAAGACCAACGATGAGTAAAACCCGGAACATGAACAACAATTTACCGAAGCGGGTTAACGAAACCTAGACACGTGACTTCACACTCTTGTGAAGCCAACGGTCACGCTAGGGCAAATGTCCTGGCCGCCCGTTGCCCGATCAGGTAACGGCATCCAGACTGGCGTCATGCCTTCCTGTTCCGGACGCGTCACGCCCGCTGACGTCAAGCACCACATGCGCCAGCCGCACGGCAGCAGCGACACCATCAATGACCGGAATGCCATACGCGGCGCTCAAGGCATGCGCCAGGTCAGCCATGCCGGCGCATCCGAGCGCAATCGCCCCGGCCTGGTCTTCCTGGAGTGCAGCTTCAATTTCCGCCCGGATCTTGTTGATGGCGGACGGGCTGGCCGCTTCGAGCTCCAGCACCGGCACTTCCGACGCGCGCACCTTGCCACAGCGGTGCCCGAGCCCGTTCCTGTCGAGATTTTCCTCCAGGACCGGCACGGAAACCGACAGGGTGGTGACCACGGAAAAGCGCGCGGCCAGCAGGGCCGCGGCATGATAGGCGGCTTCGCCGATGCCGATGACGGGTATTGCGAGCCTGTCCTTCAGCGTCCAGAGCCCGGTATCATCGAAACAGGCAATGATCAGGGCATCGTAGTTTTCTCCGCCGCCCAGAACCTCCTCGACAAGCGCATATAGGCCGGGGAGCGCCGCGGCGCCGTCATCCGCCCCCTGGATGGCTGCCGGGCCGTGCACCGGATTGATGGCCGTAATCCGGGTGCCCGGGCCAGCAGCGGCGCGCGCGGCCTCCCCGATCTTTTCGGTCATGGCGACCGTGGTGTTCGGGTTGATGATCAGGAGATGTCTGTCTGCCCGTGTCATGCCCGCTTCACACCAGCCCCTTGCCGGCATCCGAACCCTGCCGTGCCTGCCGCCGGCGCAGCAGCGCCAGCCCGGTCAGAAATGTCCCGATAATCACGAGCGAAAACACGGTGGTCAGTGTGCCGAGCGCGTAAAGCACGGGCGATGTCACATTCGTGGTCATGCCGTAGATTTCGAGCGGAAGCGTGTTGTAGGAGCCCGCGGTGAGCAGCGTTCGGGCGAACTCGTCATAGGACAGCGTGAAGCCGAACAGCGCCACGCCGATCAGCATCGGCGCAATGATCGGCAGAACGACATATCTGACCGTCTGCCAGGGGCTCGCCCCCAGATCACGGGCTGCCTCTTCATAGGATTTGTCGAACCGGTTGAAGACCGCGAACATGATCAGCAGGCCGAACGGCAGCGTCCAGGTGAGCTGGGATCCGAAGCCCGATGTCGACCAGTGCACTTCCCAGTCCAGGATGTTGAAGATCAGGCCGACCCCGAGCGAGACCAGGATCGACGGAATGATGAGGCTGGCAACGATCACGTAGAACAGGAGACTTGATCCGCGGAACCGGTTCCGGAAGGCCATGCCGCCCATCACCGCGACCACGACAGTCACGCACATGACCATCAGCCCCAGCGCGAAGGACCGGCGGAACGATCCCCAGATGTCGCCAACCGCCTGCTCCTCGAAAAGATCGAAGAACCAGTGCAGCGACACCCCGTTCATCGGAAAGGTCAATCCGCCTTGCGGTCCCTGGAAGGAAAGAATGCCGATAGTCACGACAGGCCCATACAGAAACAGCAGGAACAGCGCGAAAAAGGCTGCCAGGACATAAAAGGAGCGGCCACGTCTGTTCATTGCTCTTAGAGCTCCTTTCTGATGTCGACGAAGCGCATCATGATGCCGATCATCAACAGCACCGTGCACAGAAGCACAACGGAAGAGGCGGCAGCGGCCGGGTACTGAAGCAGGGATATCTCGTTGGAAATGATCCGCCCGACCGAGGCGCTCTGGCCACCGGACATGTGCCGAACGGTAATGAAATCCCCCATCACCAGGGTGACGACGAAGATCGAGCCGATCATGATGCCCGGTTTGGCAAGCGGCAGGATGACGTTGGTCAGGATCTGAAATCCGTTTGCACCGGCATCGCGCGCCGCCTCGATCAGGGACCTGTCGATGCGCATCATGGTGTTGAAGATCGGAACCACCATGAACAGCGCGTAAAGATGAACGAAGGCCAGCACCACGGCAAAGTCCGAATAGAGCAGCCATTCCAGGGGCTGGTCGATCACCCCCAACTGGATCAGTGTCGAATTGGCGATCCCATTCCGTCCGAGAAACGGGATCCACGAGATCATCCGAATGATGTTGGACGTCCAGAACGGGATCGTACACAGCAGGAAAAGTGTCACCTGCATCGGCAGCGTGTGGACGTGAAAGGCAAGAAAATAGGCGATCGTAAAACCGATGGCCACGCAGAAAACCCATGTCAGCGCCATGAATTTGAGCGTCTTCAGATAGGTCGCCCAGGTCACCGGCGATGTCAGGTGAAAGGCATAATTGTCGAGAACGAAATCTGGAAAGAACGACCACTCGTTGTAGTTCCAGAAACTGACGACAACGATGATCGCGATTGGCAGAAGCAGGAAAAAACCGAGAATGCAGACAAGCGGGATCGACAGCAGCCAGCTGACCCGCTCGGCCTGCCGCGACGGGTCGAACCTGCGTGGCCTGCCGTTTTCAATTGGTTTGGCAGAGACCGCCCCTGCCCGGCTTTCCGCCGGGCAGGGAGCAACTTGCGACGTCGTCATGCTGCGATGAACTCGTTCCATTTGCGAACCATGTACTGGTTTTCATCCATGACCGCATTCCAGCAGGCAACAGCACCCATGCGCTCCAGGAACGCGCCGCCGTCGCGGACCGAACCGGCTTTTTCCATGACGTCCCCGAACGGATTGACGATGTCCTCGGTGGCCGGCTTGCCTTCGAACCAGAAGCCCCACTCGTTGTCGCTCATGTAGTTCTTGGAGGTTTCCGGAACGGCGGAGTAATAACCCTGCCGCATCAGGAAGCCGCCGACCCAGCCGTCGAGATACCAGTTGATGTATTCGTAGGCAGCATCCAGTTCCAGGCCGGACAGGTTCTTCGACAGGCCAATGCCGCCGCCCCAGGAACGGTAGCCCTCTTTCAGCGGCTGGTAGACGCACGGGATACCTTTCGAACGGACCGCCGTGATGGCCGGAGACCACATGGACTGGATGACCACTTCACCGGACGCCATCAGGTTGACGCTTTCATCGAAGCTCTTCCAGAAGGCGCGGAACTGGCCGTTTTTCTTGGCCTCGGTGAAGATCGCCATGGTCTGGTCGATCTCTTCCTTGGTCATGTTGCCCTTGTCGCCATAGTTGATCTCGCCCATGGCTTCGCACACCATCGCCGCATCCATGATGCCAATCGAGGAAATGTCCAGAATGGAGGCCTTGCCCTTAAATTCCGGGTTCAGCAGTTCTGTCCAGCTTTCGATCGGGCGGCCGATCAGGTCGGGCCGGATGCCGAGCGTGTCGGCGTTGTAGATCGTCGGGATCAGGGTCATCCAGCCTGTTTCTTCCGGTGCAAACGTCTTGCTGTCCGGTCCGTCGACGAAGCCGACCGTATGCGGTGCCGTGCCCTGTGCGATGGTGGATTCCGGCGTCAGCTTGCCGCTTTTGAAGATGCCGACGATCTTGTCGTAATTCTTGATCTTGGACGTATCCATCGGCTGCAGGTTGCCCGCCCCCCAGACCTTCTTGCAGATCCAGTACTCGATGTCGGCAATGTCGAAGGACTTGGGCTGGGTTGCCGCGCGCTGCGTGACGCTGTCGCTGTCCAGAGCGGTCATCTCAAGCGTGAAACCGAGATCTTCCTTCACCTTGGCGGCAACCTCGTTCAGGTTCGAAACGCCCGTGCCGAACTGGCGCAGCGTCACGTCCTTGATGTTCTGCGCCCAGATGGTCGGAAAACCGGTGACGGCTCCCGATCCAAGTGCGGCACCGGCGGCGGCCGCACCGCCCTTCAATACACTCCGGCGGCTCAAACCCTTCCTGTCTGTCGTGTTTTTCATGACTGTCACTCCTCATCCCCTTGGAGATATTGGCCCCTGGAACCGGGGCGTTGCAGCGGCGCTTCAGGCCGCCAGATTGTGCGCATCCTCCGGCTTCCAGGACAGGAAGACAGTCGCGCCAATTTCAAACGGATCGTTGAAGAAGACCTGGTCCGGCAGCGCCGCCGTCAGGTCGCCGATCTCCGGGACGGCAAGGGCGACATTGACCGACGACCCGAGATACTCGACATCGCGCACGCTGGCCTCGTAACCGGACGTGCCCGCATCGCCTTTGTTGAGCGTAAGCCGATCGGCCCGGATCGCGACCGGGCCGTCTTCCATGCGCAGCACGTTGTGCCCGCCGATGAAGCGGGCAACGAATTCGGTCAGTGGTGCGTTGAAGACGTCCTTGGGCGGTCCCGCCTGTTCAATGATACCGCCGTTCATCACGATGATCTCATCGGCAAGCGCCAGCGCCTCGTCCTGCGAATGGGTCACGTGAATGAAGGAAATCCCGAGATCGCGCTGCAGCTTCTTGAGTTCCAGCCGCATCCTGATCCGCAGGAAGGGATCGAGCGCGGACAGCGGTTCATCGAGCAGCAGGACCGACGGTTCGGTGATCAGGGCCCGGGCCAGGGCAACGCGTTGCTGCTGACCACCGGAGAGCTGTGACGGCAGGCGCTGCGCATAGTCGGCCATGTCCACCAGGTCGAGGCGCTCCAGCGCTCTCGCCCGCCTCGCCGTCTTGTCGACACCGCGCATCTTCAGCGAGAACGCGACATTGTCGACGACGCTCAAATGCGGAAACAGAGCATAGTTCTGGAACATCATTGCCGTCCCGCGCCTGGCTGGCGGCAGGTCGGTGATGTTGCTGGAGCCGAGTAGGATGTCCCCTTCACTGACATGTTCATGTCCGGCTATCATGCGCAGCGTCGAGGACTTGCCGCACCCGGACGGTCCGAGCAGGCAGGAATAGGTCGCCGCCTGAAAACGGTGATTGATCGCATCAACGGCAATGGTGTCACCATAGCGCTTGGTCGTTGCGACGAGTTCGAGGTCTTCGGTATTTTTCATGCAGCACACTTGCGAATTCGACGAAATCGAGGATGTCTTTGCATGAGCTGTGCCAAATCGGAAAAGCGGCTGATTTCTGCGAAATTCTGCACCAAACTGCCTGGCGAAGGAAATCGAAGTGCACAAAAACTGATCAAAACAAATACATTCTGATGAAAAATTGTATACGATCTAATTTGCGATTGGCCACATCAGGATATATAAACGGATACGAAACCAACACGTGATGACGACAGCATGGCCCGATCGATAACAGCGCCGGACGGATTTGGCGCCGCCGCCACGCACGAGACCTTCCAACTCCCGCCTGGACGCACGCTCGACATATGCCTGAACCTGCACAACGCGATCCTGGAACACAGGCTCGCGCCGGGCATGAAGCTGTCGGAAGATGAGGTTGGGGAGATCTATGGCGCCAGCCGCACCGTTGTGCGTGCAGCCCTGCAGGCCCTCGCCCATTCCGGCCTCGTCACGATTGCCCGCAACCGGGGCGCCTTCGTTTCAAGACCGAGTATCCGGGAGGCACAGGAGGTTTTTGAAGCCCGCGCGCTCATCGAGCCGCGGATTGCGCGCCTTGCCGCCCATGCAATGAAGGCATCGGATCTCAAAAAGCTCAAAAAGCATATGGACGCGGAGCATGCCGCCCTCGCCTCGGGCGACAAGGGCAAGGCTCTTGCGCTGTCGGGAGCGTTTCACATCGCGATTGCCGATATTGCCGATCAGCAGGTGCTGTCGCAGATGGTGCGGTCGCTGATTTCCCGGTCTTCGCTGATCATTGCCCTTTACTGGCGGCGGGCGGACACGACCTGCGAAAGCCACGCACATCATGCCCTGCTGAAGGCTTTTTCTGAAAAAGACGGATCGGCTGCAGAGGAAATTCAGAAGAGCCATATCGTCGACCTGCACTCGGGGCTGGACCTGCGCGAAAAACAAGACCCGAAGTCGTCGCTGGCGGACGCCTTGAAATCCGGATGACCGGTGGCGCAACAAAACGGCGCCGGGAGCAAAATGCCCCCGGGCTGGAAAGTTTTGGATCAGACGAACTGAAAGTCGTCGTTTTCGAGCGAAATCAGCAAGGTATTCTGCAGTGTCAGACTGTCCGTTTCGCTCATCTTGAAAACGGTGTGGGACCCTTCCTGGGTCGCCGTTGCAAGCAGATCCTCAAAGTCCGAGATCCCTGCGAACGAGATCGAGACAAGGTCACCATCCGCGTCCGCGGCGTTGTTCGCCGTGGACGGATCGAAATCTCTGATCGTGTCGTTTCCGCTGGTGAAGACGAAGATATCGAGCCCCGTTCCTCCTGTAAGCAGGTCGTCGCCAGATCCTCCGTTCAGGATGTCATCACCAGCCCCGCCGAACAGTTTGTCGTTTCCTTCTTCTCCCAAAACCTTGTCGTTTCCGCCAAAGCCGGAGAGGAAGTCATTACCCTCGCGACCCCAGATCTCGTTGTCTGCGCGGTCGCCCACGATCACGTCCGTGGATGTGCTGCCGAAGATGTTCTCAATGCTGACGAGATCATCGTGTTGGACTGTTTCCTGGGCAATCCCCTGTGTAAGGGCGGACCAGCCTAGTGCCTTGTTTTCAAGCGTCGTCGCCCAAGACCGGTCAAGCCGAATGTAAACGCCATCTGACGATTTGATATAGTCGGCCGTGTCCGTGCCTTCACCACCATCAAGCAGGTTGGAACCACTGCCGCCAAGCAGCCGATCGTTGCCTCCTTCACCAAACAGATCGTCATCCCCTGCGAGACCACCGATGTAATCGTCGCCGTCACCGCCCCAGATCGTGTTGTTTTCGCTATTGCCGACGATTTGGTCACCGAAAGCGGAGCCGATGATGTTTTCAATGTTCACGAGATCGTCGTGCTCGACCGTGTTCGCGGCAATACCCTGCGTCAGAGCCCCCCACCCCAGGGCCTTGTTCGAAAGGTCGGTCGCCCAGGAGCGATCCAAGCGAACGTAAGCAGCGGACGTTTTCTGCGCATAATCCGCAGCATCGCTGCCTGCACCGCCGTCCAGTATATTGAACCCGGTGCCGCCTTGAAGCCGGTCGTCACCTGCACCGCCCAACAGCCTGTCGTCGCCTTCACCGCCATTCAGCTTATCGTCTCCAAGCCCCCCGGAAACGATGTCGTCGCCGCCTTCACCGTTAATCTCGTCATTATCCGCGCCGCCACGCAAAAGTTCGCCCTGCTCGGTGCCCGCAACCGGTCCCGACGGCGCCGGGTCATCAGCCGTGGTGAAGTTGAAGGTGGAGGTGTCGCCTTCGGCGATGCCTTCAAACCCGTTGCCCTCCAGGTCGACAAAGGCACCGTCTTCAATTTCGACATAGTAGCGATTGTCTGCATCAAGATGCGCAGGAGGTGTCACGACAACCTCCGTGCCGTTGAACTGCACGAGGCGGTCGTCGGTCACATCGATGAGTATCTTTTCGCCGGTATCCCGGTTCACAAGCGTCACGAAGCCCGCACCGGCCTCGACCTCTTCTGTGAATTCGAGCACGAGCGCACTGTCATTCGACACGTCGCGCGCGTTGTCTGAGGGCGATGCCGAAACAAGAAAGGGATCCGCGCCGCCGGTGAGCGAAATCTCGACCGGGAAATAGACCGAACCGTCAGAGGAAAAGCCCAGCCGGCCGTCGGAATTCGACCCCCAGGTGAAGATCGAGCCATCGTCGGCAACGGCGATCAGTGAATTGGGACCCGTGTGTAGTTCGACGATGTTCACGTCATCCAGTTCCGGGATCAGCGTCGGATAGAAGGACGCATCCGTTTCCGTTGCCGGGTCGCCGTCGAGACCGCCGCTCGGGCCCTCATCATTCGGTCCCCAGACGTAAACATCGCCGTCTTCGGTCAGTGCCGCTCCCCAGCGCGCGCCGCCCTTGACCTCGACGACATTGCCGGGAAGACCGGCAAGTTCAACGGGGGCAAGAACGTCCGCCACGTCGACCTCAAACGTTCCGTCGCCATTGTCGGTGCCCTGAAGAAGCTGGCCGTAGCGGTTTTCACCCCAGCCGAACACCCGGCCGTCTTCGGTGACGGCATAGGAGGTTTTGGTATCCGCTGTGACCGAGGTGATGTTGCCCGGCAGGCCTTCGACCAGAACCGGCTCCGTGGACCGGCGTGCGGGAGATCCATCGTCTTCCAGCGCGTCCGGCGATCCCAGTTGCCCGTCGGTGTTGCTGCCGAAAGCCCACACCTGGCCGTCTGCGGTCAGGGCAAGCGTGAACGAGGTCCCCGAGGAAACGAGCACGACCGTTTCGTTGGAAAGTGCCTCGACAACGGTCGGCTCCAGGCGCTCGTCCTGATCGCCAAGACCCAGTTGCCCATTGGAGTTCGTTCCCCAGGCGTAGAGCTTGCCCGTTTCGGATATCGCATAGGAGACGCCGTTGCCGTTCTCGATCGTGACGATGTTGACGTCGTCAAGCGCTTCGACACGCGTCGCCGTGGTGCGCGTGTCTTCGTCGCCCGTGCCAAGCGGCCCTCGATTGTTGAAGCCGAAGGCATAGACGTCCCCATCTTCGGTGAGGAACGTCGTGTGCAGCAGACCAGCGGAAACCGACACGATCTTGCTGTCGAACCCGTCCGGCATCGACACTTCGACCGGCGTCTTGACGTCGAAGCCTGTTGTGCCGATCCCGAGCTGGCCGACGACGTTTTCACCGGAGGTGTAAAGCGTGTTGGTTTCCGCATCGAGGAACACGGAGAAATGGTTGCCGGCACCGGCAGTCGCGTTGCTCACCTCGGCCTTGCCTTCGTAAAACTCTA
>JBCBUA010000034.1:0-28550 GCA_039818365.1 Pseudomonadota bacterium | reverse complement strand
CACGCTTGTCGGCGCGCTCAACCTGCCGATCATCAAGTTTTCCGTGGACTGGTGGAACACCCTTCATCAGCCTGCCAGCGTTATTCGCCTGGACGGACCGACCATTCACCCGGACCAGCTGTGGCCGCTTCTGGTCATGGCCCTGGCCTTCACGCTTCTGTTTTTCGTCCTGCATCTGATGGCGATGCGCAACGAGATCATGCGCCGCCGCGTCCGTGCGCTTCGCATGCGGGCAGCAAGCATTGCGCATCCTGGAACCGCTGCCGCGACAGCGCAGCCCGCGGAGTAAGCCCATGGATCTCGGACCGCATTCCGGCTTCATCATCGCATCCTATGCGCTTTGCTTCCTGACCGTTCTAGGGCTGATTGCCTGGGTCCGGATAGACAAGCGCCTGCAGGATCGCGCCCTGAAGGAACTCGCGGATCAGGGCATCACCCGCAACCGGCCGGACACACGGAAACAATGACGGAAACAGATGCACCGAAAACCGGGTTCGATCCGGACAGGAAATCGGACGGCGCGCCCGCAAAGCGCGGCTTCCCGGTTCTGGTCCTGTTGCCGCTCGTGGTGTTCATGGCACTGGCCGGCCTGTTCATGTTCCAGCTGCTGATGGGCAACGACCCTCAGAAAATTCCGTCGGCGCTGATCGACAAACCTGCCCCGGAATTTGCGCTGTCAGCGGTCGATGGCATCACCCGGGACGGAACCCCTATGCCCGGTTTTTCCCGCGAGGATCTGCTGGGCGAGGTATCGGTGGTCAACGTATTTGCCTCCTGGTGTGTCCCCTGCCGTGACGAACACCCTCTCCTGGAAGACCTTGCCAAGGTCGAGGGCATCCAGCTGCTCGGCATCAACTACAAGGACAAGCCGGAAAATGCCCGGCGGTTTCTCGGAAGCCTCGGCAATCCTTATGATCGCATCGGTGCCGATGTTGCCGGAAGAACCGCAATCGAGTGGGGCGTCTACGGTGTACCCGAGACGTTTGTCATCGATAAGGAAGGCACGATCCGGTACAAGTTCATCGGCCCGCTCAGCCCTGCATCCTACCAGGAAGTCTTTCTGCCGGAACTCAGCAAGATCATTGCCGCAAACCGGTAACGGCCAATTCGAGCAATTTCACATTTCCGCGAATTTTCCCCGTTCTCCCCGATGTCACCGGCTCGTGACTCGCGATTGAAAGCCAACTTGCATATTTTACCGGCAACCGAAAAAGGAAACGAGCCAAATGGTGGGTCTAACATTTCGGAAAGCGCAACGGGCTTTCCGTACGTGTGCTTTTGTTCTGGCAGGAATAGCCGGTCTCGTCGTGACGATGGAAGTCGCCAGCGCACAGCCGAAGAAGGTGGTGGAACTGTTCACGAGCCAGGGCTGCTCGTCCTGCCCTCCGGCA
This sequence comes from Pseudomonadota bacterium, assembly GCA_039818365.1. GTDB lineage: Bacteria > Pseudomonadota > Alphaproteobacteria > Rhizobiales > Stappiaceae > Roseibium. The sequence goes on along the minus strand of JBCBUA010000034.1, from coordinate 27,159 downwards.
GACAGGCTGGCCGAGCGCCTTGTTGAAGAGGACGAAGATGTTCTGACGGTTCTGATGCCGGTCGATTACTGGGATTATCTCGGCTGGAAGGACACGCTGGCCAGCCCGGTTCATTCCCAGCGCCAACGCGCCTACGCAACCCGGCGCGGCGACCGCTCGGTCTACACGCCGCAGATGGTCATCAACGGCGAAGAACACGTGGTCGGCAGCCGCGAACGCGACGTCCGGGCAGCACTTGACCGGGCGGACCCGTTCACCGCACAGGTCGACCTGAAGATATCCGACATGGTCGTGCAGGCGGATCTGGAGGGGCAGCTTCCGGCCGGAGCCAAGATGGCAACGGTTTATTTTCTCAGGATCGAGGACGAGGCGACGATCGACATCGGCCGGGGCGAGAATGCCGGCAGGACGATCAGATACGTCAACATCGTGCGTAACCTGCAGCCGATCGGTGTTTGGGAAGGTGGTTCGGAAACATTCCGCATGCCGAAATCCAAGCTGATGCTGAAGGGGGATGCGCGCTGTGCAATCATCGTCCAGATCGAGGACCGGGACGGACCGGGCAAGATCATCGGTGCAGCGGTCATGAATCTGCAGGACGGTGCCTGACGCACCGTCCCTGCCGACCTGTCCCGACACCGCATCCGGAAAGTACAGGATTAACGCAGCGACTATCTTGTATCCTGCGTAAAAGCTGCTACCCCTTGCCGCGAGGCAGCTCTCGCTAGGGGAAGTGCATGGATCAGGCTTTGAGGCTTCGGGTTGCTTTTGCGAGCATATTCGTCGGCATCCTGGTTCTGGCCCTCAAGATCGGCGCTTACCTTCTGACAGCGTCGGTGGCGCTATATTCCGACGCGCTCGAGACAACGGTCAATATCGTTTCGTCCATCGCCGCACTCGCGGCCGTCTGGCTGGCCTCCAAGCCCGCGGACAAGAACCACCCTTACGGACATGACAAGGCAGAGTATTTTGCCGCAGTCCTCGTCGGCGTGATGATCGTGCTGGCCGCGATTTCCATTTTCAGGGCAGCCTGGATCGGGTTCACCGCCGGTGACCACCCGAATTATTCGCCGCTCGGGCTCGGATTGAACCTGACATCGGCGATCATCAACGGGGCCTGGGCCCGGTTCCTGATGACCTACGGCAGAAGGTCCAGGTCACCCGCGCTCATCGCGGACGGCAAGCACCTGATGACAGATGTCGTGACCTCCGCCGGCGTGCTTGTGGGCGTTGGCCTTGTGCTCCTGACCGGCTGGCAACTGCTCGACCCCGCGCTGGCGGTGATTGTCGGTTTGCTGGTTCTCTGGTCCGGCTGGGAACTGGTCAAGGAGTCCATTGGCGGGCTCATGGACGAAGCCGCCTCCGCGGACGTACTCGGCAAGATCCGGGAGCAGATTTCCCAGCATGGAGAAGGTGCCCTGGAGGCCCATGACCTGCGCACGCGCATTGCCGGCAGGTCCACCTTCATCGACTTCCACCTCGTTGTCCCCGGAGACATGTCCGTGGACACCGCTCATGACATCTGCGACCGGATCGAATCCGCCATCAAGGAAGACGTTCCAGGGGCGCGCATAACCATTCACGTCGAACCGGAACACAAGGCCAAGCATTCGGGTATCGTGGTCGTATGACACAGAATACGGAGGCCGCGCGGGCGTGAAACCGAGTAGGAAATGCCTTTGACACACGGGTTCAGGCGCAAACTGCGGCACATCGCGGATCACGTGATCCTGATTTCAGGGTCCGTGCTGATGTGCCTGCCGGTCTATGCGCTCTTCGCCGCGACCACGCATGCCCCGGGCAGCCCGATGCAACCGCGCCTCGATCCCGGCGGAGCTTTCGTCGCGAACTACAGTACCTTTCTGACATCAAGCGCGGGCTTTTCCGGAGATATCACCGTCGCCGGCATGCTCTGGAATTCATTCGTCCTGGGAGCCGGGTTCGCGTCGCTCAAGGTGGCAGCCTCCCTGCTTGCCGCCTATACGCTGGTCTATTTCAGGGTGAAAGGCGCGAGCATCATCTTCGCCATCCTGCTTCTCACCTTGATGCTGCCGCTCGAATCCCGGTTCCTGCCCACATATGACGTGGTCGCGCAGCTGGGTCTGGTCAACACGGAGGCGGGGCTCATCTTCCCGCTCGTTGCCTCGGGGCTCGGAACCTTGTTCTTCCGGCAGTTCCTCTTGACCGTTCCCGATGCGCTGCTGGAATCGGCGCGGCTGGATGGTGCCGGAAGCTGGAAATTCTTCAAGGACATCCTGATGCCGCTGTCCGCACCGACGGCGGCGGCACTCTTTCTTGTTTTGTTTGTGAACGGCTGGAACCAGTATCTTTGGCCGGTCATGGTGACTTCGGAAGAAGCCACCTACACGCTCGTGAGGGGCATGCAGTTTTTCGGCCGCGCCAGCCTCCCCGGCCTGATGCTGGCCATGCTTGCGATCGTGCCACCGTGCCTCCTTGTCATTTTGTTTCAACGGCAAGTCGTTAAGGGACTGTTCGACGGCTCACACTAGGTGACCACCGGTTAGAAAAGGACGATATTCGCATGGCATTTGAAGCGATCCTGTTTGATTGCGACGGCGTCTTGGTCGATTCGGAACTGATCTATGTCGACGTGGAACGGGAACATCTTGCCCGGATCGGCCTGCATTATGAATTGGACGAGTACATGGACCGGTTTCAGGGTTTGGGCGGCCCGGATTTCTGGGCCACACTGGACCGGGATCACCGGGCGCTCGGCAAGGGGCCCCTGCCGCCGAATTTCGGTTCCGATCTCGATGAAGCGACCATGGACCGCATCAATCGCGAACTCTCGGAAATCGCCGGTATCAAGCAGCTTCTGCAATCCCATGCCGGTCTGCGCGCCGTCGCGTCCTCTTCGCGCCTGGCACGGCTGATCCACAAGCTGAAACACACAGGGCTCTACGCCTATTTTGAACCCCACATCTATTCCGGCGAGCAGGTGCCGAACGGCAAACCGGCGCCCGACCTGTTTCTGTTCGCCGCGCAGAAGCTCGGCGCCGATCCGAAGTCCTGCCTGGTGATCGAAGACAGCGCCAACGGCGTGAAGGCCGGCCTTGCCGCCGGAATGACGGTCTGGGGGTTCGTCGGCGGCGGGCACAGTCACGACGGCCACGTGGACCAGCTTCTTCAGGCCGGTGCGCACAGGATCGTCGACAGCCATGACGATCTGTCAGGCCTGCTGCAGCCTGGCGGTACCGTGGCCTGAAATCCGTCGTCACGGACCATCATCCTCAGGGCACCGAACGGTAAGCGCGGCAGTCTTGGGAAACTGCAGTAACATTGCGCCGGGCTTCTTCAATCAAAGGGACATACCATGCTCAAGCGTGCCGTGATCACAGCTCTGATCGTTGGCTCCATCCTGACGGTCATCAATCAGGTCGATGCGGTCTTCGGACCGGCGGAACTGGTCATCTGGCAGGCACTGTTGTCGACGGCCGTGCCCTTCATCGTCTCGCTCACCAGCGCATATCTCACCTTGAAAAACAAGGATGCCGGGAGCGCAGGGCACCGGGGCGCTGACGCACCCGGAAACGGGCCGGTGAGATCTGAACGCGAGCAACACCCCGGCACAGGGGCCTCCGCCTTCGGACGGCTTCCCATCGAAGATGAAGTCCGGCAACTGAAGGACGCCTGGGCCGTCGTTGCCGAAATCGGACACAATGCAAGGGCTGTGAATGTTGCCAGCAAGGAACGCGCGGACTTTCTGGCGGACCTGATATCGACGTCGGAGCAGATCCAGAAGGATCTTCACGCGGTCGGTCTGGAGGCGCGGGACTGTTCGCAGGACCTGGCGAATGCGGGCGGCAAGATCACGCAGGCACGCGAAGGCATCAGTTCAATCTCCCGGACCTGCCTCAGCGCTGCGGATCTCATCGGGCATCTGAGCACCGCCACTTCGGATCTCACGAGCAAGTTCAACGACATCGAAAACCTGGCGCAGGAAATTTCATCAATCTCCTCGCAGACCAATCTGCTTGCGCTCAACGCAACCATCGAAGCGGCCCGCGCGGGCGACGCGGGCAAAGGTTTTTCGGTTGTCGCGGGGGAAGTGAAGGCGCTGGCAGGGTCGACGGAAAAGGCCGTTGAATCCATAGCAACGATCCTTTCGGAAATGACGCAATCGCTTGCTGAAACACGTCAGCTTGTCGACACCGCAAGGGAGAAGCTGGCGCTTTCCGACACACAGAGCGCCAGCAGTCTGGAGCAGATCTCGTCGGTGGAGATCTATCTGAGCGACCTGACCAGCCGCAACGAGGCGACCTCCCGCCAGATGACGGACAGAACAGCCGCACTCGACAAGGTGTCAACCAACCTTCAGCAGATCCGCACGGACACGGAAAACGCCATCAAGGGATCTGCCCGGAACATCGAACTTGCCAAACGCGCTTCGGAGACGGTTCAGGAAGTGGCCGACAGGCTGACCCGGTCGGGCCAACCGGACGCGCGCTCGTAAAGGCAAAAAAAACCCGGGGTTGCCCCCGGGTTTCCAGTTTGCGGTCCGAGCCAATAGACCGCCTGGGAGATTTCTTGTCCTCGTCTCTGAAACCTCAGAGACGCTGAGAACCGGTTCCGAATTCCGGATAGGCTTCCACGCCGATTTCGACCTTGTCGAGACCGAGAGCCTCTTCTTCGTCGGAGACGCGGATACCCATGGTGCTCTTCAGGATGAACCAGACGATGGCGCTGGCAACGAATGCGAACACACCGTAGGACACGATACCGATGATCTGCGTGCCGTAGGAAGCATCGCCGTTCGACAGCGGAACGATCAGCGTGCCCCAGATACCAGCAAGCAGGTGAACCGGGATAGCGCCGACAACGTCGTCGATTTTCAGCTTGTCGAGCAGCGGAACGGCAAAGACAACGATCGCGCCGCCGACACCACCGATGAACAGCGTTGCCCACATGCTCGGTGCAAGCGGTTCAGCCGTGATGGAGACGAGGCCGGCAAGAGCACCGTTGAGCGCCATTGTCACGTCGACTTTCTTGTAGAGCACCTGGGTCAGGATAACCGCGACGATCACACCGGAAGCAGCAGCCATGTTGGTGTTGGCGAAGATGCGCGAAATATCCGTGACATCGCCGATGGAACCCATCGCAAGCTGCGATGCGCCGTTAAAGCCGAACCAGCCGAGCCACAGGATGAACGTGCCGAGCGTTGCCAGCGGCATGGACGATCCGGGAAGCGGATGCACGGTGCCGTCTGCACCATACTTGCCTTTACGTGCACCAAGGATGATCGCACCTGCAAGCGCTGCCCAGCCGCCCACGGAGTGAACGATCGTGGAACCGGCGAAGTCGGAGAAGCCCATTTCGGACAGCCAGCCGGCGCCCCACTGCCAGGAACCCGAAATCGGGTAGATGATGCCGGTCAGAACGGCGGTGAAGATCAGGAACGGCCAAAGCTTGACACGCTCTGCGACGGTACCGGAAACGATGGACGCGGTTGCGGCAACGAAGACCATCTGGAAGAACCAGTCGGACGCCGTGGAATAGCCGGTGTCGAGGGCGTCGCCGCCGACCGGGTCGAACGAATACGGGCCGAAAGATCCGATGAAACCACCGTCAACGCCGGTGTACATCAGGTTGTAGCCGGTGATCCAGAACATCACACCAGCGATCGAATACAGCGAAATGTTCTTCAGGCACTGCATCGACACGTTCTTGGAACGCACGAGGCCGGCTTCCAGCATTGCGAAGCCGGCTGCCATCCACATGACGAGGAACCCGCCGATGAGGAACAAAAGCGTGTTGAAAATATATGCGACTTCCGGCGACACAGCCGGAGTTTCAGCCGCATCCTGAGCGAAAACCGGCAGAGCCGAAAGGCTCAACACGGCAAGCGCCGCCGCAATCTTAGCGACAAGTTTTTTCATGTTACGTTTCCTTACCTAAATCACAGAGCTTCGGCGTCTGTTTCGCCAGTGCGGATGCGCACAGCCTGATCGATCGAGTGAACGAATATTTTTCCGTCTCCGATCTGACCGGTCTTGGCGGCCCCGGAGATAACGTCGATTACCTTCTCGACATCAGCGGTATCGACGGCGACTTCGATTTTCAGCTTCGGCAGGAAGCTCACCGCGTACTCTGTTCCGCGGTAGATTTCGGTATGCCCCTTTTGGCGGCCATAGCCTTTCACTTCGGTCACCGTCAGCCCCTGTATGCCGATGCCTGTCAGGGCATCACGCACTTCGTCGAGCTTGAACGGCTTAATGATGGCCATCACTATCTTCATTGCTCGTACCATTCCCCTTTTTTCGCCCCTTCCCGTCGAAGGAACTCGGTCGTCAGCCCCGGTGCCGTGTCTGTTTGGAGCCCCTCTGGAAGACTTCTCAGATCTCGAACGCACCATGACGCATGGCCGGGCTGACGTCGGCGTCTGTTAATCAAGGACCGTGCCAACTGGGGAGAGAAATTGAAAAACTGAATAAATTCAATTTTTTACGAGAGGTGAACTCGAGCACACGCGTTAAGAGTTCTGATCGTGATGAATTTCGAGGCAATTTTTTTGATTAAAAAATAGACGAAATTTGCACAAGGTGTGAAAATTTAGGCAGGCTGAACCGTGAGCAAAAGCATCTAAATGAGGCAGCCCGCAAAACAGCTCTATAGCCGGAGCGTCCCGCCTGGTGCGAGACTCAATGATCGGGAAGTACGGGTATCAGGCGGAAAAACCGCCGTCTTCCAGATAGGCGATTTCCTCAGGCGTTGAGTCGCGCTTGAGGATCTTGTTGCGGTGAGGGAACCGTCCGAACCGCCTGATGACGTCCATATGGATCAGGGCGTAGTGATAATAGTCCGTGTTGCCAAGGCGCCGGCACAGATCGACGCTCCTTTCCTGATGCGACATGTTTTCCGAATGTTCAAACGGCAGATAGAAGAACACGCGCACGTCTTTCGGGAACGCTCTGTCAAACCCTTTTTCCAGGGCAGCCTCGGCAATCGACAGGGCTTTTGCGTCTGCGGAAAACGCCTCGGGCAGACCGCGGTAAATGTTCCGCGTCATCTGATCCAGCAGGATGACCAGCGCGAGCGCACCATCTGCTGTGGCTGCCCAGTGATCCAGCCTGCCGGCGATGGCGGCTTCCACGGTTTCGCGAAATTCGTCACGGCAGCGTCCGTCGAATTTCTCGCCGCCCGCAAACCACTTCGGCGCACCGGCCTGCCACCAGAAATCAAGAACATCCAAGGAGGAAACAGGCGTTTCGGACATAGGCATACTTCCACGTGTCGGCTGGGAACCGGATTGGCGAGACCCCCGCGAAGGCAGTCCGCCCAGTGAGACAACGCACGCACACTCGCACGGAAATCGGCAAAGGTCAGGCCTTATTCGCCGCAGGCCCGGTTTTGCCAGTTATCCCTGTGAATACGCATCTGGGCTTCCAGATAACCGCTTTCCGACAGCGTTGCCATTTCTGTCCGGAACGCCTCGACGATCTCGGGGTCCGTGCCACGGCTGAAGACGGCCCAGAGGGGTTTCGCGAGGTCTTCGATATAAACGACGGGACGCAGAAGCGTGCCATCGTAGCCCTGACGGCACGCCGATGCCTCCGCAAGGAACCCCGTGAGAGGCAACAGGTCGATCCGGCCAAGGTAAAGCATCTCGATACCCTGGCGGTAGTCGGTGATCGGCATGAGCTGGCCGGTGTCCTGAAGACCGGATTTCTTCAGGTAGGCGTGCAGATTGCCCCCGTCCTGAACGCCGATCCTTAAACCGGTTCCTTTCAGCTCGGCGACGCTACCGGCGGTGATTTCCGGGCGAGATCTGAGCTGATAGAAGTACTGTCCGTAAGGCGAAACCTCACCAAGCCAGAGAAACTGGTTTTCCCGTTCCGGTGTGCGCGAAAGCGAGAACAGCAGGACGTTCGGAACGGTCCTGCCAGTCAGCATGGCCCGTTTCCAGGGCATGAATTCGAACGATGCAGCCGCTACCGGCACCTTCTCCTGGACCCGTTCGATGACCGTGGAAATATATTGCGCCACATATCCGTCCGGCGTGCCGTTATTGTCCCACTGAAGCGGCGCGAAACTCTGCGTGACGATGCGGATCGGCTTGGTATCGGCCGAGACGCCGGACAGGGACGCCGTCAGAAGCCAGATGCAGGCGACGAAGATCTGCCAAAGTCTCGAGGTCATGCCGCCTCCGATTGCTTGCGCCGACATGCGATACAGGAGTTCACCGATCGCTCGGCATTCGACAAAACACGCATGGGTCTAATTTACTCCGGGAACATTAATAGCCCTTGAAAGAATGGAAACCGCCTGCCTTTTGAACTAGATAAACTTCGGTAAAAACGACCTCCAGGAAACCGTGCGACAGAGAACGAAGGCTGATAGTGTCCGAAACCCTGCTTGATCTGAAAGGGCTGAAATGCCCGCTCCCCGTCCTCAAGGCGCGCAAGGCAATGTCGAGATTGCCGGAAGGCGACCGGCTTGTGGTCCTGACCACCGATCCGATGGCCGAAATCGACATTCCCCATTTCTGTCAGGAGAATGGTCACACGCTCGTCGAAAGCGAGCGCACCGATTACGGGCACCGCTTCCTGCTTGCCAAGGGCGCCTGAGCGCCTACCGCATCAGGTCCGGGACGCCACGTCATCGATCTGGCGCGCAAGTTTCAGGTCAAGCTCGCTCAGCCCGCCGACATCGTGAGTGGCGAGCGTGATGTCGACGGTCCTGTAGACGTTCGACCATTCAGGGTGGTGGTTCATCTTCTCGGCCAGAAGCGCCACATGCGTCATGAAGCCGAACGCTTCGCAAAAGTCCTTGAACTTGAAGGACCTGAAAATCGCCTCGCGTCCATCGCACAGATTCCAGTCCGGCAGCGTGCTGAGGCCGGCAGCCCGGTCTTCCGGTTTCAGTCGTTCAACCATCCGATCAACCCTTCGGTTCCTTGTTGCAATTGGCGACACCCGTAAGCACGATGTCAGCGCTGAGAATATCGGAGAGTGCATTGACCCACAAAGTTCTGTTTGTCTGTCTTGGCAATATTTGCCGTTCACCGCTCGCTGAAGGGATATTCTCCAGGCTGGTCGAGGATGCGGATTTGACGGGTGACTTCCTTATCGATTCCGCGGGAACGGGTGCCTGGCACATCGGCAATCCGCCAGATCCGCGGTCCGTGGACATTGCCGCACGGCATGGTATCGACATTTCGCAACAGCAGGCCCGCACCGTGACCCCAGGGGATTTCGACCGGTTCGACGTTATCGTGGCCATGGACGGTGACAATCTCGCCGCGCTTGCCGCCATGAACAATAAGCCTAGTGCCGAGATCCGTCTTCTGTTGAACGCCCCGCCGGCGGATGTGCCCGATCCCTATTTCGGCGGTCCGGAAGGCTTTGAAAACGTCTATCGCCTGATCCGGTCCGGCTGCGAAACGCTGCTCACGTCCTTCCGCTAAAACCGGCGAGCGGCAATGACCAACGCATTTGAGGCTTTGATTTCATAAATCCGTCTTGCAGCCTGCGGTATGGATAGCGTTCCCGACCCAGAGCCCAGGCGTGCAATGAAAATCTTCTGGTGGTCACTGGCCGCCCTGCTCCTGTTGCTGGGCCTCGCGACGGTATGGCTGCCCATACCGACCGGCGTGCCTTTGCTTGCGCTCGGTCTGATCGTCATCGTCGGAACAAGCAGGAGCGCTGCACGGCTCGTGCGCAAGCGCCGCCGGACAACGCCTCCGCTGAACAAGGCGATCACCTGGGTTGAAAACCGGTCTCCAATGCAATTTGCCAGGATCCTGAAGCGGACCCGGCCCCGAAAGAAACAAGTTCAGGGCGATTCGGAACCTTTGACCTGATCGGCGTCAATCGGCCAGACGGGATCAATGCTCTGAAAACCTGCGCATGGTCCCCTGAAAAAAACGCTTTGCGCGAACCGCGGCGCGGCGGAGGAACCGATGCAGGCGGCGCCCTTTTACCGTGAACACCTCATCGAGTTTCCGGTCCGTGACCAACGGCGGAACCCTCTGGTAGAGGAGATGATAGACGGCGAGAATGAGGAGCAGCGTCACGCCCCACGAAATCAGCGTGTCGGAAAAGAAGTGTCCCCCGAAAGCCACCCTGTTGGCCGAGAGGATGACGCAAAGCGGCAGCACGAAGCAAAGCGTTGCCTTGCGCCAGCTCGCCGGCACGAGAAACGCAACGGAGGTGAGCCAGATCGCCGCCGACGCCTCCCCCGAGACGAACGAACAGTTGCGGTCGCAATAATCGGTCATGACCCAGACCGGCTGATGCGGCAGCTCACCCCCGAATTCCTCGACATATCGTGGCCGCGGACGCCCCCAGTTGTCTTTCAGGATGGTGTTGACAAGCACGCCCGGTCCCATGATGAGCGTGGTCAGCAGAAACAGCGGCTGCCGCAATGGCAGGAGGGGCGGCCGCCCGGGTGCAACCAGCTTCAGAACGAGCACGGCCACGCAGCTGATCGCGATGACCCTGACAAGGAACGGACCCAGGTGCCGGACATCCCTCAAAAAGGGGTCATTTTGCGCCCAGAAACCCGCCGTTTCCGAATAGAACAGGCCGCTGACAAAAAAATCGACACGCGGGAAGACAAGAAAGAACGCGGAGACCACGACGATATAGATCGAGACGCACACCATCGGGTGGGCCCTGCACCAAGCGGCTAACTTGCGAAGCGAGGACTTGGGATTATTCTGGTGTGATGTGGTTTGCGTCATTACTGCTTTTAGAACCGGTTCGGAATTTCATGATCAAGGTCATGCCATTGCAGCCTGCTTTACGAGCGTATCACCTAGCGCATCCACCGATGCCATCCAACCCCCGAAATCCGGTGACCATTCAAGCGGAGTAACACAAGGTGCCCACGAGCCGCCAGACAAGCCGGCATCCGAAATCCGACATCGGTTCCGATCAGGCGCAGGAACGGCCGGTCGTCGAATTCTGGTATGAATTCGCGTCGACATACAGCTATCTGTCTGCCATGCGCATCGAAACCCTGGCGAATGACTGTAACGTCCGCATCGCCTGGCGGCCATTCCTGCTGGGTCCGATTTTCAGGAAACAGGGTTGGGACACCTCTCCCTTCAACCTTCATCCTGCAAAGGGCCGCTACATGTGGCGGGACATGGAACGGCAATGCGAGAGATATGGTTTGCCCTTCACCATGCCGGCGCCTTTTCCCCAGCACAGCCTGCTCGCGGCGCGAATTGCCCATTGCGGCCGGCAGCAATCCTGGATCGGATCCTTTTCGCGGGCGGTCTATGTCGCTGAATTCGGCCAGGGGCTCGATATCTCGGACGAAGGCCTGATGGCCAGTCTCCTGCTGGAGGCGGGAGCGCCCGTCACCCAGGTCCTCAAGGATGCGGGACGTTCCGAAACCAAAATCGGTCTGCGGGCCGCCGTGGCGGAAGCGGAGGAACGCGGTATTTTCGGCGCACCCGGCTTCGTGCTTGAAAACGGTGACCTCTTCTGGGGAGACGACCGGTTGGAGCAGGCGCTGGAGACGGCCTTGCGCGGATAGGTCAGCGGCACAGCGGAACCGGACATCCGGCGGGATCACGAAACCCCGGAGGACCGTCCCGGCGTCAGCCGCGCGCGCTCAAGCGCTGCGAACAGCTCCGCCGGCGACAGCGGTTTTGCGATGACGTCTTCGAAACCGACGGCGCGTAACCGTGTCTCGCCAACAGCCTCGAGCGCAGCGGTCACCGCAATGAGCGGCAAATCCGAATACGCCGCATCCGCTTTGATTTCACGCGCGGTTTCAATGCCGCTTTTTCCGGGCATGTTGAGATCAAGAAGCACCGCATCATATGTCTTCCGGGGGATCGCGCTGAGCGCTTCATCGCCCGAGTGGACCACGTCGAACGAATATCCAAACGATTCCATCAGTGCGGACATCAGGCGGCAATTGGTTTCATTGTCATCCACGATGAGGACATGCGCCGCAGCGGCGGCCGTCTTCTTTTCTGCCCGCGGAATGCGCTCAATGACGGTTTGAGCCGCCGTGGCAGCACCTCTTTTCGCCGGAATGCCGAGTTCAAACCGGCTTCCCCCCGCCTCCGGCCGCACCAGGCGCAACCGCCCGCCCAGCTGGCTCGACTGGCAGGCCGCTCCCCACAGTCCCAGGCCGGAACCCTCGGTGGTTTCAAGCCCGTGCCGTCCGCGTGAAAATGGTCGGAACAACCTGGTCTCTTCATCCGGATCGATCCCGGGACCCGTGTCCGTGATCGAGACGCGAACAAGATCAGGTTCATCAGGTGTCTGGTTTGCAGCAAAAGGCGCGCCTTCCGCCACCTCGACCTCCACCGACCCCCGGTCGGTGTATTTCACCGCGTTGTCCAGCAATGTTGTCACGATCCTGCGCAGCTCGGCGGCGTGAGACGTGACCAGGCCGCTTACTGACGGATCAATGCGGAGCTCCAGGGTCAGGCCTTTTTCATCCGCCGCGATCCGGAACAGCTCCGCACAGTCTTGCACGATGTCAGCGACACCCTGGTGCGAAGCTACGGTGTCGTCGTCGGATCTTGCCGCCTCGACAAGCGCGCTGGTCATGGCCGTCAGCGCATCGATGGATCGAATCAGGATCGAGAGCTTTTCAAACTGGTCATCATCCAGCGGCCTGCTTCCGATCAGCTCGGCGGTCAACCGCATCGCTGCAAGCGGCGTTCTGAGATCATGTGCCAGCAAGGCCAGCTTGACAGCTTCGTCATCACGGTCCGGCATGAAGCCCGGTTCCTTCTGCGCACAGGAACAATCGCATTACCTTGGTCCCCGCATTCGGGTGGAACGGGAAGGCCCGGCGTCTTTTGTCAACACTATTTTGAAGGCTAGCGGCGTGCGATCCAATCCCCTAAAACAATTCCCAACCGCTAAATTTTGCCCACCCTCTTCGCCGTCAACGCCTCGCTGAAACCGGATGCTTGCCCAGACCTTCCTGATTGTCGCGCCTGTCTTTGTCCTGATCGGGATCGGCTATTGCCTTGCCCGCTTTCGTGTTCTGAACCAGTCCATCGGCGAAGCGCTCGGCGATTTTGTCTTCATTGTCGCCGTTCCCGTCCTGATTTTTCGCTCGCTGATCCAAGCGGACCTGTCCGGGGGATTCCCGCTCGCGCTCTGGGGCAGTTATTTCATGGGCGTCGCGGTTGCTTGGATGCTCGGTACGCTGGTTATTCGAAAGATATTCGGCCGAGAGGCCCGTGCAGGCGCGATCGGGGCCATTTCGGCCTCCTATTCCAATGTCGTGCTTGTCGGCATGCCGCTGATTGCCGCTGTCTACGGCAATGGCGGGCTCGTTCCGCTGCTGCTGATCATTTCCATTCACCTGGCGACCATGACCGTCGTCACGGCCTTCGCCATGGAGCGCACGGCCGCGATCGACAACGGCACCAAAATGCCGCCAATCGGCAAGCTTGCCCTCGAGGCAGGTAAGAAAGTCTGCGTCAATCCGCTGATCATCACCGTGGTGTTCGCGTTGATATGGCGTCAGACCGGCCTGCAGATACCGGAAGTCGGCGACGATGTCCTGCGCCGTATCGCGGCGACGGCCCTTCCCTTGGCCCTGCTCTCTCTCGGCATGAGCCTCGTGCAGTATGGCCTGCGCGGGAATATCCTGCCCGGGTTTCTGCTTGGCGCGATCAAGGTTTTCGTCATGCCTGCTGTGGTGTTCCTGGCGGCCGCATTCCTGTTTCAGCTGCCCCCGCTCTGGACGGCTGCCGCAACCCTGACCGCGGGCTGCCCGACGGGTGTGAACGCGTTTATTTTCGCCAATCGCTACGGCACCGGACACGCGATGTCGGCGAACGCCATCACGCTGACCACTCTGGTCGCTATTTTGACCATCAGCCTCTGGACCTCCTTTCTGGCCTTTTGGTTCGGCGGCGCGCTTTAAAAGGCCGGGTCAAAGACCGATGCGCCGCCGCAACTCCGTGAGCGAAAGCCCGCCTTCGCGCAGCTACTTGAGGCTCGTGTCGTCATTGGATTTGGAAAGTTTGCGCCCATCCGGCCCAAGAATGAGCCGGTGATGCCGGTAGCGGGGCTGCGGCAGGTCGAGGAGCTCTTGCAAAACGCGGTGAACGCTGGTCGCGTGGTAGAGATCCTGTCCGCGCAGAACGTCCGTAATCCCCTGGCGCGCATCGTCAATGACGACCGCCAGATGATAGCTCGTCGGCGTGTCCTTGCGTGCCAGCACGACATCCCCCCATCGGGCCGCATCGGCCGCAACAGCTTCGGCCGGTCCGAAGAGAGCCTTGCCTTCCGACCCCGCTTCCTGCCATGTCAGGCCGGGACCGACGCGCGCAAGCGCCTTTTTCATGTCAAGACGGAGCGTGAAAGGCGCGTCGCTGTGCAAGCGTTCGAGCCGTTCGGCTTCGGCAAGAACAGCCCGGTCACCTGGATAAAGCGGCGCCCCGTCAGGATCGCGCGGCCAACTCTTCCCGCTTTCCTCTGTGTCGTGCACGAAACGTTTGATTTCCGCTCGGGAAAGATACGCCGGATAGACAAGGCCCATGTCCTGCAGCCTTTCCAGCGCCGCGCGGTATTCGGGAAAATGCGCCGACTGCCGCAGAACCGGTTCGTCCAGGGGCACGCCCAGCCATGCCAGGTCATCGAACATGTCGGCTTCGAGCTCCGGCGTGCATCGGGCCTGGTCGATATCTTCGACGCGCACCAGGAACCGCCCATCCAGAGCCACCGCTGCGCGCGTGTTCAACAGCACGGAAAGCGCGTGACCGATATGCAGGTGTCCATTTGGAGAGGGGGCGAAACGGAAGACGGGTTTGCTCATGACGGCGGCAGGTACGGGTTGACGCGGACGCGGACATGAATCATGACCGCTGGTATAACTACCATCCCCGAAACGCCGTGCAAGACAAGACCACCGATATGACACCGATTGAGACCGACGCGGACGTTGAGGCGGGGCTGACGGCCCTCATTGATGCACATCCGGACCTTGCCGCGATCGCCGGGGCCACGGGCGCCTTGCCGCTTCGCCGCCGCTCTGCCGATTTTGCGGGGCTCACGCAGATCGTCACCGCACAACAGGTCTCCGTCGCCAGCGCATCTGCAATCTTTGATCGGGTTCGCAAGCTTTTGTCGCCTTTGACGCCGGAAACGCTCGCGGGTTTCTCGGACGAAGACCTCGCTGCGGCTGGTCTCTCAAGGCCGAAAGTAAAGACGCTCCGCGCCGTTGCCGCCGCTTGCGAGAGCGGACTGGATCTTGCCGGACTGGCGGAAAAGCCGGCGGATGAGGCGCATGCAAGTCTCTGCGAGATCAAGGGAATCGGACGCTGGAGCGCGGATATTTTCCTGCTCTTTTGCGCAGGACACCCGGATATTTTCCCCAGCGGCGACCTGGCACTGCAGATCGCCGTACAGGACGCCCTGAAGCTTGAGGAAAGGCCGAACCAGCGTGACCTCGACAGGATTTCTCTCAAATGGGCGCCCCATCGTGCCGTTGCGGCCCGGCTGTTCTGGGCCTGGTACCGCGTGATGAAAAACGGGCGCGAGACCTTACCCGTCTGAGTGGGCCGGGTTTGCGAGCGCGGCTTCGATCGACCGAAGCAGCAGAGCGATATCCTGCGGCCGCGACAGCCGGTGGTCGCCGTCAGGCACAAGCGAATAAGTCACATCGTCCCGGGGCAGGGCCTCGACCAGCCTTTGCGCGTGGCTTGCCGGAACATCCGGGTCTTTCGCTCCCTGCAGGATCGTGACCGGTGCGCCAAGATGCAAATCCCGCCCGAAGAGCAGATGCTTTCGTCCATCTTCAATCAACCTGCGTGTGATGACATAGGGATCATCGCTGTATTCCGACGGTTGCGCCCAGTAGCCCTGTTCGGTGATTGCCGACCGGATCTCATCGTTGAAGCGCTGTTTCCACATCAGCTCTTCGGTGAAATCGACGGCCGGCGCGATCAGCACGAGGCCCCTGATCCGTGCCGCAGACTTCCGGCTCAATGCCAGCAGAAGTGCGATCCACCCGCCCATGGACGATCCGACCAGAAGCGCGCCCTTCGAGCAGAACCGGTCGAAGACCGCCCCGGCCTCCTCAAGCCAGTCGGAAACACAGGCATCTTCGAACCGCCCGGAGGAACGCCCATGGCCGGAATAATCGAACCGCACGATCGCCTGGCCGGTGCGCTTGCCGAAATCGGCCACCGCCTCGGCCTTCGTCCCGGTCATGTCGGATTTGAACCCGGACAGCCAGAGAACCGCGGGTGCCTTGCCATCCGTGATTTCGACCGCGATCTGGCGCTCCCTGTCGCCTTTTCCGACCTGAATGAATTGCGGTTCCTGTCCACCCATATTATGGCTCTCATTCCCTGGTGACGCTTCAGCCTGCCCTTTGACACGGCTGAGCAGAACTTAAAAGCTCTCCGGAGACAAGAATTGCAACAATTCAAGCCCGGGACGACCGTCCTGCAAGTGATCCCCGATCTGAATTCGGGCGGCGCGGAACGCACCACGCTCGACGTCGCGCGGGCGATCGTCGATGCCGGTGGGACGGCACTGGTGGTCAGTCAGGGCGGGCAGATGGTCCCGGAATTGGAAGCGGCGGGTGCGGAACATATCGTGCTGCCGGTCAAGTCCAAGAACCCGGTGACAATGTTCCGGAATGCCGGTGCACTAAAAGATCTGATCACGGCAAAGCAAGTCGATATCGTGCATGCAAGAAGCCGGGCGCCAGCCTGGTCGGCGCTGCGGGCCGCGCGCTCGGCAGGCGTTCCTTTCGTGACGACCTATCACGGCACCTACAAGCAATCGAATTCGCTGAAGTCCTTCTACAACTCGGTGATGGCACGCGGCGATGCCGTTATCGCCAATTCCCGTTTCATCGCGGACCTGATCGCGGCGCGGCATCCCTTTGCTGAAAAGAGAATTGCCGTAATCCCGCGCGGCTCGGACCTGAAGGGCCTCGCCCCGGAGAGTGTCAGCGCGCTTCGGCAACAGACGCTGAAGGACAGTTGGGGCGTACCGGCCGGAAAACCGATCGTGCTGAACATGGCGCGCCTGACCGCCTGGAAGGGACAGAAGGTCGTTATCGAAGCCATGGCCCATGTGCGGGACATGGGCCACAGGGACCCGATTGCCATTCTGGCCGGCGACGCACAGGGCCGCGAGAGCTATGCCGCCGAGCTGAAACAGATGATCGCCGGCAACGAACTGCAGGATCAGGTCCGGCTGGTCGGCCATTGCAGCGACGTTCCGGCGGCACTTGCTCTTGCCGACGTGTCGGTCGTTGCATCTGTCGAGCCCGAAGCTTTCGGAAGGGCCGCGGTCGAAGCCCAGGCCGCCGGCGTCCCTGTCATCGTCTCCGACCACGGGGCGGTGCCGGAAACCGTGCTGGCGCCGCCCGAGGTCGCGGACGGGGAGCGCACGGGTTGGCGCGTGGTGCCGGATGACGCCATGGCGCTTGCCGTCGCGATCAACACGGTCCTTGCGCAGGAACCCGGAATGCTGGACGCGATGAGGACGCGCGCGCTTGACCACGTCCACCGGAACTTCTCGGTCGAAACGATGTGCAGCCGCACACTTGCTGTCTATGTCTCGCTCCTGGATCAGGCTGCGAGCGGATAGGCCTCTTCCACAAGGTAGGGGCCGCCACCGACGCTCGACTTCGCCGAAAACAGCACGAAGCGGCCCGCGACAAAGGGCGGGGCCTGAAAGTTGCCCCGCTCGCTCAGCCACTTGGCGACATCCTCGTTGGTGGATGTCTTGCAGCGGGCGATGGTCACGTGTGGGATGTATTTCCGCCGTTCCGCCGGCAGATGCATGCGCTGCAAAATGCGCTCCTGCTCGGCCTGCAGCTCGGCAAGCTGTGTCGTCGGCTCGACCCGCGCCCAGACAGCGTGCGGCTTGCCGTTTCCGAACGACCCGAGTCCGGTCAGCCGGATTTCGACCGGATCACGGCGCACACGATCGAGCGCTGCGACAACCTCGTCGGCGGTTCGGTCATCGATGTCTCCGATGAAGCGCAGGGTGAGGTGATAGTTTTCCGGGTCGATCCAGCGGGCGCCCCGGAGGCCTCCCCGGAGCATGGAAAGCATGAGAGCCGTTTCGGACGGAATCTCAAGGCCTGTGAATAGGCGCGGCATGGGGTCTCCCTCCGCAGTCGCTGACAAAATCCATGAGGAATCAACTTCATGAAAATCGCAAGACAAAAATCTAAGTTTCTGAAGCTGAATCGGAATTCAGCTCACAAGCCCGAACCAGGCAACACCCAAGACGTAAAAAACCGGAGCACACGCGGAAACTGATTCTCTTTTTGCGTGGGTGGACCGGAAGTGGCTAGGGCGCGGTGTTTCCGAATTCCTGGTGAATGGCGTCGATCTTCGCAATCACATCGTCGCTCAGGACGAGATCGGCAGCACCGATGTCTGTTTCCAGTTGGTCCATCCGGGTCGCACCAATGATGACAGACGTCATGAAACTGCGCGATTTTGCAAAGGCCAGCGCCATCTGGGCCGGGTCGAGACCGGCCTCCAGCGCGAGATTGAAGTAGGCGTCCACCGCCTCGAAGGTTCGCGGATGTTCGTAACGCTGCATCTTGTTGAAGAGCGTCTTGCGTGCACCTGCCGGCAGAGCGCCATTGCGGTATTTTCCCGTGAGATAGCCTTGCGCGAGTGACGAATAGGCGAGCAGTCCGACGTCCTCGCGGCGCGCGATTTCCGCAAGACCCGTCTCGAAGGTCCTGTTGACCATCGAATAGGCGTTTTGGATCGAGGCGATCCGCGGCACGTCGTAAAGCTCAGAGGCGGTCACGTAGCGCATCGTGCCCCACGAGCTCTCGTTTGAGATGCCGACCGCCCGGACCTTCCCGGCCTTGACCAGATCGCCCATGATTTCGAGCGTCGACTGGATGCTGTTTTCGGTCTCGACCGGCTCCGCATCCTTCCAGCGCGTCGGATTGGAGCCGAAGCCGGAGACGTTCCTGTCCGGCCAGTGGATCTGGTAAAGATCGATGTAGTCGGTCTTGAGATTTTTGAGGCTCCGGTCGACGGCAAACTCGATCTGGCTTCGGCTCAGTTCCCCGGTCTGACCGTTTTCGCGAAACCAGTCCATCACCGTGCGCCCGACAACCTTGGTCGCCATGACCACCTTGTCGCGCTTCCCGGTCTTTTCGAACCATGTGCCGATGATGCGCTCTGTACGGCCCTGTGTTTCCCTGTTCGATGGGATCGGATAAAGCTCGGCCGCGTCGAAGAAGTTGATGCCCTGGTCAAAGGCATGGTCCATCTGCGCGTGACCTTCGGCTTCCGTGTTCTGTTCGCCGAATGTCATTGTTCCAAGGCAAAGGGCGCTGACATGCATGTCGGTGCGGCCGAGACGGCGCTTTTCCATCGGACATTCCTTCAGGTTGTGGGACAAGTCCCTGCGGATGCGCAGGGTCCGGGAGCCGGGCGGCTCTCAGGAGGATTGGGCTCTTGCCAGCAGTTCTTCCACTTTCGGCAGGATGTTATCAACGATGACGGCAACGCCGTCCGCATTCGGGTGCATCCCGTCGGAGAGATTCAGATCGGGATTGAGAGCCACCCCTTCGAGAAAGAACGGGTAAAGCAGTGCGTCATGTGCTTTTGCAAGGTCTGCATAGATCGGATCGAAAACGTCTGCGTATTCGGGTCCGAGGTTCCGCGGCGCCAACATGCCTGCAAGAAGCACTTCGACGCCGCGCTCGCGCAGCCGACGGGTCATCTCGTCGAGGTTCTGGCGCGTGAGACCGGGCTGAATTCCGCGCAGGGCGTCATTTGCGCCAAGCTCGAGAATGACCGCATCCGCGTCCGGACCGACCGACCAGTCCAGCCGCGAGAGGCCGCCGGATGTGGTATCGCCCGAAACGCCTGCATTGACGACCTCGACCGAGAACCCGCGCTCATCCAGTGCCTTTTGCAATTGTTCCGGAAAGCCCTCCTCCGGTCCCAGCTGATATCCGGCGGACAGGCTGTCGCCCAGAACGACAAGCTTCAGGTCGGCGGAAAAAGCCGTCGCTGTTGAAAACAGAAACACCAGAGTGCTGAAAATTAGGCAGAAACGGTTCACTTTAAAACTCTCTCAGGACTGGAAGACCAACCACATCAGGCCCATATGGTCGCAGAGCGCCCAAATGTCGAGGGCGGACGTTGATCTGGAAGACGTCGACCAAGCCCTTTGTAAAGGTCTGATGATGACAAATACACCCGCGATTTCCCTCAAGAACGTACATCTCACGCTTGGGGAGGGCGCCGGCAGGGTCCACATCCTGAAAGGCATCGACCTCGATATCGAAAAGGGCATGTCGGTCGGTCTCGTCGGACCGTCCGGGTCGGGCAAATCGACGTTGCTCATGGTGATGGCCGGTCTTGAACGCGCGGACGAGGGAACGGTTATAGTAGCCGGGTCCGAACTCGGCCCGTTGTCGGAAGATCAGCTGGCCAGATTCCGGGGACGCAAGGTCGGCATCATCTTCCAATCCTTTCACCTCGTCCCGAATATGACCGCGCTCGAAAATGTAGCCGTGCCGCTTGAGCTTGCCGGAGACACCGCCGCGTTTGAAAAGGCGAAAGCGGAACTGGACGCGGTCGGCCTTGGCCATCGCCTCCACCACTACCCGGCTCAAATGTCGGGCGGAGAGCAGCAGCGTGTCGCGGTCGCGCGCGCCCTTGTGGTCGAGCCGGACATCCTGATCGCGGACGAGCCGACCGGCAATCTTGATGATTCGACCGGCACGCAGATCGTCGACCTGATGTTCAGCGCCCAGCGCGAACGCAAGACGACGCTCGTCCTCGTCACCCACGATCCGGCGCTTGCCGAGCAATGCGACCGGATGATCCGGGTCCGCTCCGGCGAGATCGAGGAAGAAACATCCAGCGGCCGCGCATCGCAGGAAGAGGTCACCGCATGAGCGGTTTTGTGCCTTCCGGTTCAGCGGCCGGCAATCAGACCTTCGCACTGGCAAGCCGCTTTGCCTTGAGAGAACTTCGGGGCGGTCTCAAGGGCTTCTACATTTTCATTGCCTGCATTGCGCTCGGTGTTGCAGCCATTGCCGGCGTGACGTCCGTCTCGCGCGCGCTCACGGAAGGGATCGCCAACGAAGGGCAGGCGATCCTCGGCGGAGACCTTTCCTTTTCGCTGATCCACCGCCAGGCGGGAGCCGACGAGACCGCGTATCTGGATTCGCTGGGTGCCGTTTCCCGGGTTGCAACCATGCGCGCCATGTCCCGGCGCGCCGATACAGGAGAGCAGGCCCTTGTCGAGCTGAAGGCCGTCGACAACGCCTATCCGCTCTACGGCACGCTCGACCTGCAATCCGGCCAGTCCCTGGAGGACGCGCTTGCGCAGCAGGACGGCATCTGGGGCGCGGTTGCGGATCTCGCGCTGCTTGCGCGCCTGGAGGTCGAAGTCGGCGACACGCTGGCGCTTGGCCGCTCCACTGTCCGCATCACGGACGTAATTGCAACCGAGCCGGACAAGCTGGCAAGCGGCATGGAGTTCGGTCCCCGCCTCATGATTTCCGATGCGGCGATCGGTGATACCGACCTGGTACAGCCGGGAAGTCTCGTGCGCTGGCACTACCGCGTGCGCATGTCGCCGGCCCCCGCGCTCGGCGACATCGAAACCGTGATCGCACAGGTCAAGTCCGAACAGCCGGAGGCGGACTGGCGGATCCGGTCGCGCGCCAACGCCTCGCCCGGCCTTCAGCGCAGCATCGGGCGCTTCGCCCAGTTCCTGACATTGGTGGGCCTGACGGCGCTGGTCGTCGGCGGCGTCGGCGTCGCCAATGCGATCCGTGCCTATCTGGAAACCAAGCGTGAAGTCATTGCCAGTTTCAAATGCCTCGGTGCGACCGGCGACTTCGTGTTCCGGATCTATCTCATCCAGATGCTGGTGATCGCGCTGATCGGGATCGTCATCGGGCTGGCAATCGGCGCCCTGATACCCTTCGCCGCCGCAGCCGCCCTGGCCAACGTTCTGCCGGTGCAGCTTGCGGCGAACATCTACCCCGCCGAACTCGGCCTCGGACTTGTCTACGGACTTCTGACTGCGCTCGCATTTGCCTTGTGGCCGCTTGGCCGGGCGCATGATGTGCCGCCGACAGCGCTCTTCCGCGACATCGTGACCGGTGGCACCAAGCTGCCGCGCAAGCGCTATCTGGCCGCGACCGCGATCATGGTTGTGCTGCTGGCAGGGATTGCGGTGCTTCTGTCCCACGACAAGTTCATCGCGACCGTTTACATCAGTGCGTCGGCAGGCGCGTTCGTTCTGCTTGTCCTGGTGGCCCGGGTGATCATGTTCCTGGCGCGCAGGCTGCCGAGCGTGCGCTCCACCGAGTTGCGGCTGGCAATCGCCAACATTCACCGTCCCGGCGCGCTGACGCCCTCCGTTGTCTTGTCTCTCGGACTTGGCCTATCCCTGCTCGTCGCGCTGGCCCTGATCGACGGCAACCTGCGGCGCGAACTGACCGCAACGATGGCCGACAAGGCGCCGAGCTTCTTTTTCGTCGATATCCAGAGCCACGAACGCGATGCGTTCAACGACCTGCTCGTGGCGGAAGCCCCATCGAGCAAGATCCGGAGCGTGCCGATGCTGCGCGGACGTATCGTCAGTCTGAACGATATTCCGTCCGATGAATTCGTACCGGCGCAGGAAGGATCCGACTGGGTCTTGCGCGGGGACCGCGGCATCACCTATGAAACGGCGCTTCCTGAAAACTCCAAGCTCACCGAGGGAAGCTGGTGGCCGGAAGACTATTCCGGTGTGCCGCTCGTCTCGTTCGACGCCGAAGCCGGCACGGAACTTGGACTGAAGATCGGCGACAAGGTTACGGTCAACGTCCTGGGACGAGAAATCTCGGCGGAAATCGCCAATTTCCGCGACATCGAATGGCAATCCCTGTCGATCAATTTTGTCATGGTCTTTTCGCCGAACACCTTCGCAGGCGCACCCCATGCGCATCTGATGACGCTGGGCTGGGAAGAGGATGTCCCGACGCAGACCGAGCTGGATCTCCTGAAAACCGTCTCCAACACCTTCCCCACCGTGACGTCCGTGCGGGTCAAGGATGCGATCGCACAGGTCAACGATCTTGTCGCCCAGTTGGCATGGGCGATACGCGGTGCAAGTTCCATTACCCTGATCGCAAGTGTCCTTGTGCTTGCCGGCGCGCTTGCGGCCGGTCATCGCAACCGCATCTACGACGCGGTGATCCTGAAAACCATCGGAGCCACGCGGCCGCGACTCATTCTGGCCTACGGCATGGAATACGCCATTCTCGGCCTGACGACGGCCGTGTTCGCGCTGGTCGCAGGCGGGATCGCGGCCTGGTTCGTGATCACGCGCATCATGGAAGGGTCCTTCGTGCTGATGCCGGTGACGGCTGCCGGGGCCGCTCTGGTCGCGCTTGTGCTGACGGTCGGGTTCGGTCTGATCGGCACCTGGCGGATTCTCGGTGAAAAGCCCGCGCCTGTTCTGCGCAACCTCTGACGCCGGCCCCGTTTGTGCCGCCCATGGCGTGACTGTTCAAAAACCCGGTTCCACGTCCTCTTCTGCAACCGGGTCCTGCTTGCATGGGCCTCTGTTCTTGGTTATCCGAATAGCTCGGGAAACGGAACGGAAGAAGGGCAGGTTCCATGTTTGAAATCACAAAGCGGTCAGCACTCAAGGTTATCGCGGCAGCCGGCATCGCCGCGTCTATGGCAACGCTTGCATTTACGGCACCGGCGCAGGCCGAAAGCCCGTTTCACACGGGTGTCTGGCAGCTGAACACGCCGGAAGGTCCGCGCGGACTTGTCGTCAGCGACTGGCTGGTTTTCGAAGACGGTCTGCCGAAACGCTGGCTCTACCGCCGCGCCGGGACCAACGACGAGAACCAGTTCGATTTCTTCAGCCGCACCATGGGCGATTCAGGCTATACACCCGTTGGAATTCGGGTCTACCGGACCGGCGAGAATTCCATGAAATACACGCTCGCACCCAAGGGTGAGGAGCCGGTTGAAGTCTCGGCCGTGCGCCTGTCGATCCCGAATTTCGAAAACTCCTGTCTTTCCGTTGAAAAGAAGGGCAAACGCTTCTTCGGCAACTGGGTCGGCACCACCGGGTCGAAACTCAAGAAACTCAACGTCGGCAAGACCAAGATGACCATCGACGGCGAAGCGCGCGACATCGCGATCGAGGAAGTGCGGGTCGGCCGCATGGGCATCACCGAAGGCGGCAAGCCGGTTGCCTTCCTGACCGACGCGGGCGGGGACTATGCGGTCCTGCAGTGGTTCAAACCGGGCGTCACCGTCGAACAGATGCGCAACAAGGAACGGGAAATCCTGGATTTCGCGTCGGAAGAGATCGTCCGCAATCCGGGCGGTGACTGCGACCGCCAGATCGCATCCCGCCTCAAAGCAATGAAATAACTTTCAGTTTTTTAAGCATAATGCGGTATAATGCGGCCAGGAGCAGAAAGATTAAGATTTTTTCAGAAAATCGATCTTGTGCTTGTGTCCGCATTTTCCCATATGTTGAGGGAGTTGTGCTGCATGTAATGGTACATGCAAAAATCGATCTAGAAGGGGAAGAACACAACCATGTCGACCTTTGACCGTCAATCTCAAGGCGCCTACACCGTTGCCGGCTCGCGCGCCGAGGCCGGCATCGATCAGGGCCTGCGCGCCTACATGCTGGGCGTCTACAACTACATGACGATCGGCCTTGCGCTGACCGGCTTCTTCGCGCTTGCGACCATGATGCTGGCGACCACGTCCGATCAGAGCGCAGCTGTTGCCACGATGGGCAACGGTACGATGCTCACCCAGCTTGGCGTCACGCTTTACGGCAGCCCGCTGAAATGGGTTGTCATGCTGGCCCCGCTCGGAATGGTGCTCTGGCTTTCGTTCCGCGTTCAGTCCATGAGCGCATCGTCCGCGCGCACCATGTTCCTGGTGTACTCGGCGATCATGGGGATTTCGCTGTCGTCGATCTTCCTGGTCTATACCGGTGGTTCGATCGCACGCGTGTTCTTCATCACGGCCGCTTCCTTCGGTGCGCTCAGCATCTTCGGTTACACCACGAAAAAGGATCTCTCCGGTTGGGGTTCGTTCCTTTTCATGGGTCTGATCGGGATCATCATCGCGTCGATCGTGAACATCTTCATGGCGTCCTCCGCCCTGCAGTTCGCGATCTCCGTCATCGGTGTTCTGGTGTTTGCCGGCCTGACCGCCTACGACACCCAGCAGATCAAGGAAATGTACTACGAAGGTGACAGCGGTGAAGTTGCCACCAAGAAGTCCGTCATGGGCGCCCTGCGTCTCTACCTCGACTTCATCAACATGTTCCTGATGCTGCTGCAGCTGTTCGGCAACCGCGAATAAGCACGGCACTGCAATCAAACGGAAAAGCCCGGCGCATGCCGGGCTTTTTTGTATCCGGGACTGCCTGGTCCGGATAAGATCAGGCGTCGACCACCCGCAGGTGCTTTTTCTTTTCCAGAACGCGCAGCACCTGCGTCAGGTCATGGCCGCGTTTCAGGATCATGCCGCCGGCCCCGACGACGCTGTAAGCCCCCTGGCGGCGCGCGAGCTTCGGGTCTTTTTCGATGCGGTAGAGCGGCATTTCGGACGTCCGCCGGAACACGGAAAACACCGCCTTGTCCTTCAGAAGATCCATCGCGTAGTCACGCCACTCGCCATCCGCGACCATGCGGCCGTAAAGCCGCAGGATCGTATCAAGTTCTTTCCGGTTGAAGGCGACGACAGGTTTGGAAGGCGGAGCCGGTTGGCTTAGCGGCGACGGGTTGGTTCCCGCGCCGCGCTGAAACGCGCTTTCATCGGCTTCGCTCATTCCGCCTCCATTCGATCGGTGTCCCGCAATCTGACCCGGTCGACCGGACCGGGCTCATCGTTCTGTCATGATGCGTCGCAATGGCCCCCAATGGCAAGCCCGCGGGCTCAGAAACATTTTCACCGGCTCACGAACGCGTGAGATGAAACCGGGATTTCAGCCTGATTGCAGGCCAGTTTTTCCGCGACGGCAACTTGCCCTGAAAGAATGCCCAAATTTCCATGATTTTGCCGCAATCCAGCCCTTGGCAAGCCATTTTAACTACCCATATTCCCATCATACCCTGATGGGTGTGACCAGTAAGGATCGCGGAATGCATTAGCCCCCCAGCCCCCCGGGGTTCTTACCAGTCAGCCAGATTTACAGAGTCAAACGTCAGGGCAACTGAAGGGCCGGCAAAATGCCGGCCCTTTTCATTTGCGCCCGGCCGTTCCGTGGACCGCGCCAGCCGGCCCGACACAAGTCGGGTTTCATTTTTCGGGCGCGCGCGCGCTTTTGCCTCTTCTCCATTTCCACGCTTGTTGTATCCTTCGGTCAAGATGAGCACAGACCTGATCGACCTCCGTGCGGCACGGCCCGCAGATTGTGAAGCGCTCGCTGGCATTCACAGCGAAGCCTGGCTCGGTGCGTACCGGGGCGTGCTGCATGGCGTCGACCTTCAGAAGATGGTGACACGCCGCGGAACGGGCTGGTGGCGCGGGGCCCTGGAGCGCGGTGTCGAGATCAAGATCCTGTCCGTCGCCGATATCCCCGCCGGCTACGCCACATTCGGGCGCTGCCGGCTGCACGATACCGGCATGGAGGGGGAAATCTACGAACTCTACCTCAAGCCGGAATATCAGGGCCTCGGCTTTGGCAAGGCCCTCTTCGCCAGCGTCCGCAAGACACTTGCCTCAAGAAGCCTTCACGGCCTTGCGGTGCAGGTCCTGAGCGACAACGAGCCTGCCCGGAATTTCTACCGCGCCCTGGGCGGCAGGCTGACCGCCAAGTCCTGGTACAAGATGGGCGGACGGCGCATGGAGCTTTCCATCTACACCTGGCCCGGTGCCCGCACCTGACCCGGGTGCCCTCCTGGCCACACGCCCTCGATAGACGGAAAAACTGCCTTTCGCCTGCCACGTCGCCGGGCCGTTTGTGCGAGTGGATCCGCACTTTCGACTTTTGGTGCAATGCAAAATAATAGCTTGAACTTCTCCGGCAGGATTGCGATAGACGCAGCATTAATCAACAGGAGTATCAAAATGCGTATCGACGCCGTGCCGATCGGCAAAAACCCTCCGGAAGACATCAATGTGATTATCGAGGTGTCTGTGGGTGGCGAGCCGATCAAATACGCAACGAAATGTATCGATTCTTACTGATTTTCTATAGAGTAGAT
>JBCBUA010000033.1:283-28868 GCA_039818365.1 Pseudomonadota bacterium | reverse complement strand
AGCCATTTCCTCGCGGAACATCAGACCCCGCGACCGCTCCGGCGCAGTCACCGCAACTTCCACCGTGAAACTGTGCGTCTGGTCTGCGCCTTGAACGGTCAATGGTTCGGTGCGCAGCCTCTTGCCGGCATCCTGTGCGACGGCGCCGGCAGTCAGGCCTGTGACCACGAACAGGGCAAGAAACACTTTGGCAACCGGATGGAAAAATCGGGACACTGGCATTCACCTTGGATCAGTTTCAGTTCGCTGGAACCTGCCGCAGCAGATCAGCGCGTCAATTCAAATAGGGGTTTCGGCGTTTTCGCAAACGGATCACCCACATCCGGACATTCGGCAAACAAAAAGGCCGGAACAAGTCCGGCCGGAAGGAAACACTGCTCTCGCGCCGTCTGATCAGTGCGAGGCGGGAATATGTGTTCCGGCGCCCATTGGCCGGATCTCGGCTGCCATGCGGCCTTTGGGCCCCTGGCCAAATCGGACCTGAACGTCCTGACCGGGCCGCAGTTCCGTGATCCCGAAGCGGCGCAATGTTTCCATGTGGATGAAGATGTCTTCGGTCCCCTCGCCCTGTGTCAGGAACCCGAACCCCTTCACGCGGTTGAACCACTTGACGGTTGCGGTCTCAAAACCGCCTTCGGGCACCACCTGGACATGGGTTCTGGATGGGGGCAACTGCGAGGGGTGGGTCGCCGTCGTCTCGTCCATCGACAAGATACGGAATGCCTGCAGGCCACGGGGCCGGTCAAGCACCTCACAGACGACGCGCGCGCCCTCATAGGCGGTCTGGTACCCGTCGCGCCTGAGACAGGTCACGTGAAGAAGTATGTCGCCGTCTCCGCTGTCGGGTACGATGAAGCCATAGCCCTTGCCCACATCGAACCACTTAATTGTTCCGGCAATCTCGAATACGTCGACGGCAACGTCTTCTGCCGTCGTCTCGAGCGCGCGGGGTTCCCGTGCGGTTTTCACCCCCATAGCGATCTTGTCCCGTCTCTGGTCCGCATCATTAGGCCGAGGGGAAGTTGCGACTCACCTCACGACCGATTCCTAAGAAAAGGATAACATTGCGACTTATTGCGAGAAGCGAAATTGTGGAACTAACCACAGACCATTTACATATTTTGATCAATTTCTTCGCCAAAACCTGAAAAAGTTTGTGCCAGCGGCGTTCGAATGACAGTAGAAGCCAGAGAATCGAGCGGCGTTTCTTGTCCATTGAGAATCACCAGTTCCGCACGATACCGAACAGCATTCACCGGCAGTTGTGCAGCCGGGTGCACAACCAGAGACGTTCCCATTGCCAGAAACAGATCGCAGGACTGCGTGGCCTCGAACGCGGCTTCAAGCGCGGCTTCCGGCATCTGCTGACCGAAGCTGACGACCGCAGCCTTCAAGAGGCCGCCGCATGCCGGGCAGCGCGGCGAGCGCCTCTCCGCCACGCTCTTTCTCTGGTCGGCAAGTTCCGCCCGTGCACCGCAATCCAGGCAGGTGGCGTAGGTTGAATTGCCGTGGATTTCGATCAGCCTGTCCTCCGGGAACCCGGCCGCCTGGTGCAATCCATCGACATTCTGGGTAATCAGGCATTTGAGCTGACCCGTGTCAGCCATTCGCGTCAGGGCCTTGTGTGCGGCGTTCGGTTCGGCCATTGCAAAAAAGTCTTCCATCTCGAAACGCCGGTTCCAGTCTTCCAGGCGGCTTTTTTCGGACGCGATAAAGTCGTGGTATTGAACCGGCTGGTGCTGCGACCATATCCCCCCAGGGGACCGGAAATCCGGTATACCCGATTCAGTCGAAATTCCCGCGCCGGTCAAAGCGACGATGCTGAGGCCGTCATCCTGCAAATAATCGGCTACAAAATCTCTGGCTTCGGTAAGGCTGGTGATAAGGGTCATGAGCCGGTCGGGCACCTCTGGATAGATCCCTCGATTGAGGAAAAGGACAAGCTATGCGTTATCTGCACACGATGGTTCGTGTAACCGACATTGAAGAGTCCCTGGACTTTTATTGCAACAAGATGGGCATGACGGAAATCCGCCGTCACGAAAGCGAAAAGGGCCGCTTCACCCTGATCTTCCTTGCCGGCGGCGACGATATCGAGGCGGCAAAGGCAAACAAGGCACCGCTTTTGGAACTGACTTACAACTGGGATCCGGAAGAATACAGCGGCGGACGCAATTTCGGTCATCTCGCTTTCGAGGTCGACGACATCTACGCGTTCTGTGAAAACCTGCAGAACAAGGGCGTGACGATCAACCGTCCGCCACGCGATGGGCACATGGCATTCGTTCGTTCGCCGGACAACATTTCCTTTGAACTCCTTCAAAAGGGCGAAGCCCTTGAAATCAAAGAGCCCTGGGCGTCCATGGCAAACACCGGCGAGTGGTGATTCCGACCGGTTTTCAACATATGCGGGTCCGGAAAACCGGACCTGCAAAAAATTGTCTCAAAGGCTCTTGCGGGCAAGTCCATTCCCGCCTATAAGCCTCCCCACGACGCAGCCGCGTCGACCGCGCGCCCATCGTCTAGCGGTCTAGGACGCCGCCCTTTCACGGCGGAAACACGGGTTCGAGTCCCGTTGGGCGTGCCATTTTTCCTCAAAATAAATTTGGTTCGGCAAGGCGTATTGCCTTGGGTGGCTCAGCGCGTGGGCGATACGTAGCGGCCTTCGATCGCCTGGGCCGGATCGTCCTTGCCGAAAAACGTCCTGCCCGGGAACTCGCGCTGATAAAAGGCGGCCAGGTCGTTGGCGGAGGGGCCAGCATATTCGATCCTGCCATCGGGAAAGAAGACATCGAGGTCGTCGTCTTCGTGATCAGAGGCGTAGGTTTCCTGAGATCCGTGCAGGATCATGTTGACGCCGATGCGGCCGTTCACGAAGTTCTGGACATCAAGGAATTTCGGCGAGCGTGCATGCGTCTGTCCGAGCCTTTTCTCCTTGACCCTGACAATGCTGTCGGGTGCGTCCATGTCGACAATGCCGTAGAGATCGAAATCCCCGTGGATGCATTTGCCTGCCGTGATCAGCGATCCCGACGTGAACTTCACGCACCCATAATAGGGATCTTCCGGGTTGCGCTCGACGAAATACTGGCCACCTCCGGGAATATAGGTGAAACCCTTCTGCTTCTGATGGGTGGTCATCTCAGGGTTCAGCTGACTCGCAAAGGAACGCCAGGCAACCAGCGCCTTTGCATATTTCCCGTCCGTGTAAGCGCCCTCCCCGAACAGGTTCGGATCGACCACGAGGCCCGCTATGACACCTCTTTTCAAAGCAGGCAGGCGCGCACCTGCCGGGGCAACGTTGAAGTCGGCCGTCTTGGCCTTGCAGTCCAGCCTCTTTGGAACCGCGTAGGGTTCGCCGATATGCTGAAGCGATGCCGTGTTGGTGCGCCTCACCAGGATCGCCACGTTGTAGAGCTTCGCCGCGTTCTTGAAGACACCGATATGCGAGGCCTTCATGTGAGAGAGAATTTCTGAACGACCAGCCATGAAAACCGCTCCTGCATGAGCTGCACCGCGGCAATTGGATGTCGCCGCCCGATGAACGGATGATAGCAAGATCCGCTACGGAACATGCGTGATCTTCATCACTCTTATTGTGTGCCCTCAGGCAATTTTTGCTGGGTCCCTGGCACCTTTTCATGTCTGCGGATGCGCATCTGCACATTTTCGCGCGCAGACGACGGAAAATTGATGCAAAAAACGTTGAAGCACCTGCCAGAGCGGTGGAATCACCCACGAAGTTTGTCTATGATCCGCTGGGGAATTTAAGTTTTCTTGAAACCTTCGCACTCGGGCAGGCGGGCATTTTTAAGACCAATTTCACCAAAACGCATACTTGTGACACGTATTACATCGCGATTAATGCCGCAGAGGTAGGTTAGAGAAATAGAGGAAACATGCCTCACATAAAGATCGGACAAACCGACGGGCAATATTGATCTTACGAGAGGACAGGACATGTTCACACGAATGATCGCCGTGCTGGCAATCTTAATAGCGGGGACAATGCCGGCGCTGGCAAAGCGCGTTGCCCTCGTCATCGGCAACGGCGCCTACGAACACACGGTTCCGCTACCCAACCCATCCAATGATGCGGAAAAAATGGCTGCAAAGCTGCGTAGCCTGGGCTTTGAAGTGGTGGCCGGTCAGGACCAGACCTACACCGACATGCGCCGCTCGGTCATGAACTTCGCGAAAAAGGCCTACGGTGCCGAAATCGCCCTGCTGTTTTACGCCGGGCATGGCATGCAGGTCGGCGGCCAGAACCTTCTGGTTCCGATCGATGCAAGGATAGAAGACGAGACGTCGCTCGATTTCGAAACCATCTCCGTCGACTTCATCATGCGCCAGATGTCCAAGGACGTTAAGGTGCAGATGGTGTTTCTCGACGCATGCCGCGACAATCCGCTGGCGCGCACGCTCGCGCGGCGCATGGGACCGAGCCGCTCCGGCAGCCTCGGCGCCGGTCTTGCGGAAATCAAGGTCGAAGAAACCGGCGGCGAAGGCTCCGTGATCGCATTTGCGACAAGCCCCGGCGATGTCGCGCTTGACGGTGAAGGACAGAACTCTCCGTTCACGTCTGCTCTCATCCGGCATATCGATACGCCGAACGCATCGATCCAGACCGTGATGACGCGCGTTACCGGCGACGTCTATGATGCAACCGAAAAGCGCCAGCGTCCTTGGGTGAATGCCTCGCTGATCGGCGAAGTCTTCCTGAACAAGCAGGCGGCGCCGGCAGCGGCAGGCACCGAAGTCGCAGCGCTCGGGAACACGGCGACAACCACGCCCGTGCCGAACCAGGCGGTGACAAATGCCGCGACCGCTGCAGCTGCCACAGCTCAGCCGAACCTGGACTGGGAGCGCGAAAAGCTGATCTGGGAAGCTGCGAAATCCAGCGACACGGTTCCCGATTACGAATCCTACCTGTCGGCCTATCCGAACGGTACGTTCGCTGACTTCGCCCGCAACTCGATCAAGCGTCTGCAGGGCGGCGCACAGGTTGCCGCCGTCAATCCGGCGGCGACGGCCCCGGCAAACGCGGCCCAGGGTGCGGCTCCAGGTGCTGCGGTTACCTCCCTGCCGAACCCGCAGGCAGCCGTTCCCGGTACTGCGGAGACGGAAGCCGCTCTTGGCTGGAACAGGACCGCACGGCGTGAAATCCAGACGCGCCTGAACCTTACCGGCAACAATGTCGGGCGTCCCGACGGTGCTTTCGGCCCCAAGACGCGGGCCGGCATCACAGCCTGGCAGACGGCGAATGGCCTGGTTCCGACCGGCTTCTTCACCGCCTCTCAGCAGCTGCTGCTGACCAATCAGACAGCGACGCAGTACTCGGCCTATATTGCTGAAATCAAGCGCAAACAGCAGGCCGCTTCCGCGTCCCGCAGCACCACGACCCGCCGCAACAACACCCAGCCCCAGCGTGCAACCAACACGCAACGTCGGAACACCGGCGGCGGTGTCAATCCGGCAGGTGCGGCCTTTATCGGCGGTGTTGTCGGCGGCATCATCGGCGGTGCGATCGGCCGCTAGGCGGTCCGGCACTTGAACAGAAAAGCCCGGCAGATCTGCCGGGCTTTTTTCATTCAATCCAGCTTCAGGCTCACACGCCTGAGACGCGAGGTCTTTGCTTCATCGAGAACCCTGACCACCTGCTGAAAATCGATCGTCGCGTCCGGGATGAGGACCGCGGCCTGCGCGCCTGCGGCCGCGAGACGATCAAGCTCCTTCGCCAACTGGTTCAAGGGAACATTTATCCCGTTCACAACGAGTTGGGGCTGCGCAGCTCCGGGGCCGGCCCTGAGATTGATAAGCACGGCGGGTGCGCCCGGCGCAGTCGCGGTCTCAGAAACACCGCTGTTGTCTGCGCCGCCAAGTGCCACGTCCAGGGGCCGCCAGATCCCGAATGTCGACGACAACAGGAAAAACATGACAAGAATGAAAATCACATCGATCAGCGGCGTCAGCGGGATGCGCCTGCGCTTTCCAATGGGCGGATGAATCAGGATCATGGGCGATGTCTTCACTCTTTACGCCGGAGCGGTCCCGACACTGTCACATCCTTCCCGGCTGCGTCAAACCGCATTGGCAACGGGAAATTGACCGGCGTGGAACTCTTGCTTAGCGTGAGTCCCCGATGATCAGAGAATTTTATCCTATGGCCACGGTCACATATACAAGGCATCGAGCTTCATGGGCGTTACATGCCGCACGAATGGCTGCCCTTTTGTCGGCCGCATCACTGCTGTTGCTGTCGGCATCAACGGACGCGCGAGCGGGCTTGCGCGTCTGCAACGGCTCTGTCGATCTGGTGAATGTGGCGATCGGATACGACACTGAGGAGGGATTGCGCACCGAAGGCTGGTGGACGATCACCTCCAATGCCTGCAGCCAGGTGCTCCAGGAACCGCTCAAGGCCACGAACTACTATCTTCATGTCTCCGACGGTTTTGGCGAAGGACGCCTTGGCGGTGACGTAACGCTCTGTATCCGGCAGGAAAAGTTCGTTCTTTTCGACGGCGATCAATGCTGGCAACGGGGCCTGATCGAAGCGGATTTTTTCAAGATCGAAACGGAAGGCGCCGAAGACTGGACTGTTTTGTTGTCATATGACTGATTTTTGTGTCAGATGGCGTTGAGTGCTGATTTTTCTATCGTTTCAGCGTAGTGGTTTCGGGGGAAGTACATGCGGTTTTTGACGCGGTTCGTCACAATTTGTTTTTTGAGCGCGGTCTCGGTTGCGCCCGCCCTGGCACAAGCACCCACTGGCAAGATCAGTCTGGAACTCAACCACGTCCAGCCGACCCAGGACGGTGGCTGCCGCCTGTCGATCATTGCGACAAACGGCCTGGAACGCCCGATGAACCAGCTTGGTCTGGAAATCGTTGCCTTCAATACTGAGGGGCTTGTCGACCAGTTTCTGCGCCTGGAGTTCTCCCGAATCTCCGCCGGCAAGACCAAGGTGCTCCAGTTCGACCTTGCCGGGAAGGCCTGTGACGGCCTGTCCAGGCTTCACATAAACGACGTCCTGAACTGCGTTCCGGCGAGTGTCACGGACGTCTATTGCCCCGATTTGCTGGATCTTGGAAACCGGACAGCCATTCAGTTCGGCGACTGAGCCTGTCACCCGAGACCGTATGGAGCCGGATCTGAATGCCTGAGTCGTCCTCTTCACTCCTGGAACTTGGCGGGCCGGTCGTCCTTGTGCTGCTCGGGATTTCGATCCTCGCGCTTGCCGTCATTCTCGCCAAGGCATTTCAATTCTCTAACGCGCGGGTCGGCCGCCACACGCTTGTTCGCCAGGCCGTCACCATGTGGCGCACCGGAGACCGTACAAAGGCCACGCAGGTCCTTCTCAAGGACCGGTCCCTCTCTGCCGGGCTCATTCGAAGCGCGATGGACGCCATCCAGATGCTGGAAAACCAGCCGCTCGGGCCGCAGGAACGCGACATCAGGGAGGAGCGGCTGCGCGAAGAGATTTCCGCACGCGCGGCAGACCGTCTGTTCGGATTGGCGAGCTGGCTCAAGGCGCTGGACCTCGTGACCCAGATCGCACCGCTTCTCGGATTGTTCGGAACCGTTCTGGGCATGATCGAAACCTTCCAGACGCTCCAGGAGTCCGGTTCGGCGGCCAATCCGGGCACGTTGGCGGGCGGCATCTGGGTCGCGCTGCTCACCACCGCTTGCGGCCTTGCGGTCGCCATTCCGGTCTCCGTTGCTGTCACCTGGTTTGAAACCCGCCTTGAAAAGGAACGGGCGGCGCTTGAAGTGCTGCTGACGGGTGTCTTTACAGCCGGCACCGGTGCACAGCAGCCCTCATCTTGATACCTTGAAGGCCTCGATCGAATAAACGCCCGGTTTTGAAAGAACACTCGCGATGCGCCCTGCCGATCGCGTGGTGAATGCCGGAGGCTGGTTCTCCTTCGGCCTGTTCCAGACGGTGAGGATCAGGCTATATTCATCCTGTTCGTTGCCCGGGAACGAGACTGGAAATCTGAAGCGCCAGCCGCCAATCCTGCTGGTGCTGTTTTCCGGACGCACATAACTGCGCGCATCATGGATCTGCCCGCTCCTGTCGATGAGATAGAGCTCAGGCGGCCCCTTCCCGCTCAAATCCAGACCGGCGGCTTCCGCCTGTGCAATGCGTCCAATCGGCAGATCGCGTTCGATGACACCGGACAAAAATGTTCCGCTTCTGATGTTGGTGCTGGCCAGCTTGACCAGCCCTGGCGCCTCAATTCCGTTCGACGTGTCGAGCGTATCGAGAACAGCACATTGTCCGTTTGAAATCGGACGCACCTGCATGTCGGGGTCGTAGCCCTGAGTGCCCTGAAACTTGCTGTAGAATTCCAAGAAACGGGGAATACCGACACCGAATGCAAGGATCTCTGCCGTGTTGGTCCCTGCCGCCAGGACGGTGATATGGGCACAGCTGCCGATGTCATAGTTGGAAACGTAAGATGTCACCTTCGCAAGCGGGTCGATCGTCGGCACGTCTTCCGGCGGCACGCTCGGCTCGGGGTCCGCGACTGTGGGCGCAGGCGGGACGCTGGAGGTTTCCGGGTCGCTCGGACGCACGGACGGGGAAATGATCTCCGAGGGCTGCACCGCGGCAATCTGCTCTTCGGCTGGCGCGACCGCCTGCACGTTGCCCGGTGCCACCTGAACGGGGCTGGCGCTTGCCGAAGGGACGGTTTCGCTTTCGACCTGGCTAACCTGTTCGCTCGCCGCCACGGCGACGTTTTGTGTTGCTTCCAAAGACGCGACCGTCTGCACAGCGCCAGCGCTCGGCGTTACGGCAACAACCGGCGCGGAACCCGTCGTGGCCGTCACCGCGGCGGGGCGATTTGCTGCCGTTAAAGTTTCGACTACAGGCGCAACAGTTACTTCCGGCGGCCTGGCGGCGCTTTCGACCGCTTGCGGCGCCACCGGCACCGAGGGCTGGACGGATGTCACGACAGCAACGTCATTGCCTGTTTGAACCGGTGCGACGCCGGGAACGGCGACGATGGTGTCAGGTTCGCTCGCGGTTGACGATGTATCTTCTGGAACGGCTTCAACGACAACAACATCCGGGGCAGCTGCGGTTACCACTGTTGCTGCCGGAGGGGCAACGCTCGAACTGTTCGGCTCAACCTGCGCCGCCGTTTCCGGCTCAGCCTCAACGACCGGCTGAAGGGGGGCCGCGGCTGGAGCCTCGGTAACCGGCTGCACGACCGTTTCCACATTGCCAGGCAAAACCTGTTCCGTGGCCGCAATCGGCGGGGTCTCGACCGCGACCGGTTCCTGCACAAGAGGCGCGACGGCAGTGGAAACTGCAGTTTCACTTTCAACGGGACGAACGGCCTCAACCTGGCCCGGTTCCAGCTCGGCGACGGACGGCGTCAGCGCCTGGTCGGCGGCATCCGGCAAAACAGGTTGAAGAGGCGTCTGGTCGGCGGCCTGAGCGGTCACGGCGTCTGGCTGCGCCGCTTCGGCAACCACGGACTGCACCTGTTCGGCGGTTTCGAAGACCGGTCCTTCGCTTTCAATGACGATTTCCGTTTGCGCGGTGTCCAACTCCTGTGCGTCATCTGTAAATTTCAGCGAAATTCCATAGACAATCAGGGCGATATGGATGGCCACGGATACACCGAGGACTGCCGTCCACACAAAGCCCGGGATCCGTGCCTCGCCGGCAAGGTTATAGACAGCAACCGTCACGGCTCTTCGGCCTCGATCGTCACGAAACTCAGCTGTTCGACGCCGGCTGCGCGCATCCTTTTCGCCAGACGGGCAACGTCCACCATTTGCGCATGCCGGTCGACCTGAACGGACAAGGTCCTTTTGTGCCCGGCCAGGTCTGCGAAAAAGCCGTCAACGCCCGCCTCATCCAAAACCTCGCCCTCAAACCAGAGATCGCCCGCGCGCGTGAGCACCAGCGTGTTGCGGACCTCACCTTCCCCATCGGTTTCGGTCGTTTCGGCCCATTCAAACGCATCAGGCAGCGGTGGCCGCAATGTTCCGGAGACCAGGAGAAACAACAGCAGAAGAAAGACGACATTGATCAGGGCAAGCGAACTGTCCGCTGATCTTGAAGGCAGCGGTTTCGGCAAATGGATCGGCTTCGTGTAACGCTTCATCGCGACCTATGATCCACTCAACAGGCTCCTTTGTGTTCACGGAACCACTTTGACCGTGGTCGCGGTCGCCCGCAAGATGGGGAGCTCTTCCATTAACGCTTCGAAATAGGCATCGGCCTGCTTTTCGCGCCGTCCAGCCAGGCTGGCGACAAGACCGTCGCCAACCAGCGAAATGATCAGGCCGGTCTCCTCCGAGGGTGTCTTCAGATTAAGCGGCACGACAAAGCCTGCACCACCGTCGTCCGACTGAAGATAGGGGGACAGATTGACCACACTGCCGCTGCTCGACACGAACAAGAGCCCGAGTTCGCCTGTCGACGCGTCGAACCCGGAAATTCTGCCGGCCATGTTCTCGCCATTCGGCACCACGGTCCGCTGCATGTCCAGCCGAAGTTCCGTCTTCTCGCTGCCCTGGGGCGTCGCCCGCAGGAATTGAACCGCCGGACACTGTGCGTCCGATACGAGATTGGCCTGGATCTTGGCTTCGAACCCCTGTGTCTGGGTGAAGTCGCTGTCGAAAGCGATAAAGGGTGGCGTGCGGGAGGCAAATCCCTCGATCTCGGCGGAATTGGCGGCGATCCGGACAGGCTGCAGATACATGCATTCGCCAGACTTGTAGTTGTTTACGTAGTTCCGCACCCGGTCTTCCGGCTTTGCCGGTTGCTGCGGCACAAAATCCTGGACCGTATCGCCGCCGGTCTTGTCCTGCGTCACAGGACTGAGATCGGCAACATCGTCCTGATTGTCCGTTTTAATCGGGATATCGGGAACAGTGTTGTCCTGGTTCTGGTCGGTTGCGTTGCTGTCGGCAACGTCTCCCTGCGATCCCTTATCACCCGACTGGCCGGTGTCCTGGATCGGCGCATCGGGTGCATTGTCCCGAGGTTGCGCGACCAGAACAGGCTTCTGATCCTGCTGCGGAACCGATTGACCCGCCAGGAAATAGACGCCCGCCGCGCCGACACCGGCAAAACCCAGCAAGGACAGGCCGACAAGAATTCGCCGTCCCCAGCGTGCCTGTGGAGGCGGCAGGTCAAGGGCGGTTTGCTCGGGCGGAGGCGCAGACGGCCTGATGATCGTCTTGTCCTCGCGCGGCTGGACCATCGGTGCGCCAAGCGTCCATTGGGCAATGTCCGCCATTGACGCGGGCCGGTTCGCGGGATCGGGCTGCAGCATTGCTTCCAGCAGAGGCCGGAATCGATTGTCGATACCATCCAGGGACGGTACGATCCGGCGCTTTTCGACCATTTCGACCTGGGATCCGCCCATGTCCGGCTGTCTTCCGGTCAGTGCTTCTGCGATCACGAGACCGAGCGAATAGATGTCGCTTCTGGCAGTCACCTTGCCATCGAACAAACCGACCTGCTCGGGAGAAACGTAGTTCACCTTGCCGGCGAAACCATCGCCGATAATCGTGGGACCACCGGTGTTGGCCCGCGAAATTCCAAAATCAATGATTTTTGCCTGACCGACGTCACCGTTCTGCAGGATAATGTTGTCCGGTGACAGATCCCGGTGGATGACCTCGCTGTCGTGCACATCCTGCAAGGCGGACGCCAGCCGTATCACAAGCCGGTAGGCTGCCTCCGCTTCCAAGGGGCCCGACTCCAGCCGCGACTTGAGAGACGGTCCGCCCACGAATTCCATGGCAAGGTAATAGACGCCAAGCGTCGGTTCCTTGGCGAACACGAAGTAATGGGTCAGGGCGTCGTGCTTGAGTTTTCGGAGGATCTTCGCTTCACGCTTGAACAGGTCGAGAATGAGGGGATCCTTGGCGAAGTTGGCCAAGAGGACCTTGATCGCGACCGGGTCACCGCTTTCGACATCGCGCGCCCGGTAGACCGTTCCGATGCCGCCGTCGGCAATATGCTCCTCGATCTCATAGAGGTTGTTCAGCCTCGTTCCCGTCGGCAGCAAATGGTCATCCGGCTTCATATGCGGCCTGCTCCTTCACTCCGGTTGACCTGGTCAAAGTCCACCACGACAACCGTAACATTGTCCGTTCCACCCTTTTCCAGGGCTCCGGTCAACAGGTGCTGTGCCACCGATTTCTGTGCACCGTCAAGGAGCATGTTCGAGATGACCGCATCATCAAGATGGCCGGTCAAACCGTCGGAGCAAAGCAGGAACCGGTCACCATGCCTGAGATTGCCTGAAACCAGCTCGAGTTCAAGCTCAAGTCCGGAGCCTATCGCGCGGGTAATGACGTGCCTTCTGGAAAAGTTCTTTGCCTCTTCCGGGGTCAGCACATTCTGGTCCACAAGTTCCTGAGCCTCTGTGTGATCGGTGGTGAGCTGTTCCATGGCGCCGTTGCGCAGGCGATACACCCGGCTGTCTCCTGCCCAAAGACAGGCGAAATCCGTTCCGTAGGCAAGGAGTGCGGCGATTGTCGTGCCCATGGCTGCTCCATTGGCTTTGGCCGCGACCTGCTCAATATCTTTCTTCGCGTCGATTACCCGGCCCTCGAACTGATCCAGGAGATCGACTGCACTGTGCGGCGCGCGGATGTATCCGAGCGCATTCTTGACGAGTCCGGACGCCATGGCGCCCGCATGCATGCCGCCGGCACCATCCATGACCGCGAACACACCCTTTGCCTCGTCGCAGAAGAACGTGTCCTGGTTTTCACTTCGAACGCACCCAACGTGAGTCAGCCCGATCGAAAACCCCTGCAGTGCCTCGGAAACCTGCTGGTTCATGTTCGATGATCCTCCTCCTGATATCGCCCATGGTGTTGCCCTGCCAATTCTGTGTTGTCCGCGTGTGCCTCGAAGGCCTCCGGTAAAAGCAGCCAGCGAAATTCCTCCGGTGCCGGCAGCCCGTCGCAGTCGAACAGGTAGGTTTTCGTGCCGGCCCGGCACCAGAACCGAGACGCGATCCGTCCCTGTGTCTCCTGGTCTGGTGCCATGTCTTCGCCAACAGGCGTCTTTCCCATTTCAGCGTCCAAGATCGGCTCGGTGAGACCGGCAACAGCCGCCTGGAAACCGGCGAGTGTCGCGTCTTCCCGAAGCGCATCGACAAGCACCGCTTCCACCGCGTCAGACCAGTCTGACGCAGGCTGGTCTGCCATTTGACCGTCCGCCAGGGGCGCGACGATCGTCAGCGGGAACTTGCGTCCCACCTTGTCGATACTCGGCATCAGCGCGCCGGCCGCGGATGCGGCAGGCTCATCGGTCCCGGCCGACGGTCTCATCACAAAATGCCAAACGGGCATTGTCATGTAGGCGTCCTCCCATCCGCTTCCGAGTTCCTGCCTGGACTGTGCAAGGCCGCGCATCAGGAACGGCTCCCACAGTTTCAAGAACCCGTCCGGACAGCGCCCTGTTACAAAATCCGCGCGGTCCGGCAGCTTCCCGAAATATCCGGTCAGGTTTCGCTGCATCCAGGTCCCCTCAGAAACTCGTCGGACACTTGAAGTCGCCGACGGCCGACAGGAAGAACGGGTTCGGCTTGGTTCGAAGCGTGACCGTGAAGGCGACCTGCCGCCCGCCGAGCGTCTTGCGGATCACGAACTTGTTCTGTCCCGAGCTGACCCTGTTGGCCCTGATGAAACGGTAGAATGCCCAGTCGCCGTGCACTTCCTGACGGGATCTGTAACCGGGCACCTCCGGCTGGATGACCAGAACGACACGCGGCGTCGCCGTGTTGCTCGGCCAGTCGAAACTTGCCGGCAGCGGCTGAATATCCGCGTTGAAACCCGGACCACGGGTGACAAGCACCAGATTGCCGTTCACCTCCAGGCTTGCCGCGTCCGCCTGCTGGGACAAGGCGCGCGGCACGACCTGCAGACCGATCGACGGGAAGGCATTGCCGGTCGGGAAAAACGCTTCCTTGATGAGGTCCGCCCGCTCGAACTGGCGCAGCGTGGCATTGGACAGCCGGTCCGCCTGCGCGACTTCAGGCTTCCAGTTCCAGGGCCGCGACGATGTATCAACAAGCGGTTTCAGGTTCTGGTCGAAGAACTGCTGCATGATGCCGCTTGGCGAGAACAGCTTCGCGAATTCGGTCATCGGAACTTCCGAGCGCCCGTTCGTGAACGGATAGTTCCGCGCCACGATCCTGCGGCAGGCATCAACCACCTGGGCCTTGAGCTTCTCGTTCAGCTGCGTGATCGAGGTTTCCTTGAACTCCTCGTCGAATTCCTTGGCCGCCTGCAGGATCAGCTGGTCAAACGGCTTGGGGAAGCGGGTGGCATTGCTCCTGAGAAGCGACGCCTGGATCTGCACATTGGAGTTCGCGGTTTCGCTCTGGATCGGGTTGTTGGCAACGACAAGAAGGTTGTCGAGAATGTTCTTGAAGTTGACCAGCAGCGCATCGATCTTGCGGCTGTTCTCGCCCTCCACCAGCACATGATACGGTCGGAAATGATCCTCGATGGCCTTGCCGGGTATGATGGCCGGCCCCCCGCCTCCGGCGGCAGCGTTCAGGGCATCTGCGACGCCGCTGGGCGCAAGCGCCTTGATGCCCGCCTCAAGGCCGATGCGTTTCAACCCCCCGGCCCTGTCGAGCACGTAATATTGAAAGACTTTCTGACCGGCTTCCTTGCCGGCTTCGCCGGCGTTTCCGCCTTGAAGCGCTCCGGCAACGCCTTCCTGCGACAGGTCCTGCGTCAGCAGGGTTTCTCTGCGGATGCTTTCCAGCAGTTGCACGACGGGTGACGTCGGTGCGGAGACCGCCTGCAAAGTTGTGTAGAGCGGCTTGTCGTTGCGCATTGACTTGAATTTCAGATTGCCAAGCGCTTCTTCCCAGGCCTCGATGAAATCCTTGGTGTAAAGGGCAAGGACCTCGCCGGGCAAGGACTGGTACTGGTCCGCAAAGGCGTCGGCATCGCCGATCTCGCCAAAGACCCACTTGTCGCGTTCCAGTTCCTCTCGAATACCCGCAAGGTTCGGCAACACGGAAAGATGAAAGCCCGGATAAGTGTAAAAGCGGTCGACAAGAACCGTGTCGAGCGTATCGCCGTTCACCGTTTCGAACACGGTCTCCATGTCCGGTCCGCCGCGCTGCTCGGCAATCCAGTCCTCGCTCGCGATGCCCTTCGACCTGGATTTCAGCAGGGCGTACCCACGTTCGGCCAGGCTCACACGCGCCAGCTCCCGCTGGACTTCGGCCACGAGGACCCCGTCAAGCTGGTCGGTCAGGACGTTTCCGCCGAAATCAAGATCCAGCATGGCCGCGATATGGGAGTTCAGTTCGTTGCGCAGCACCTCGCCCTGCGGGCCGGGGAAGCTTTGCAGGAAATCGGCACGGAACGAATTCTTGATCTGATCCTTGTCAATTTCAGGCGCATCACCAGCGACCATCCGATAGAGCTTGGTGAGATTGTAGAGCGTGTCGATGTCCTGTCCGCCCGGTCCCGTGCGATTGTCGAGAACGTCGGTCATCTGCTCTTCGATCCGCAGCAGAAGACGCGGACGGAGCAGTCGTTCAAGGCCGCTGCGATAAGACGTAACGCCCGCTGCCTCGAGGCGCTCGCGCTGGCTCAGGCCCAACTGCTCCATAAAGGGCACCGGATCGTTGCGGCTGTCATAGCCAACCGGAAGACCGCGCAACAACGACAGGATATAGACAGAATCGCGCAAGCTATCATCGCGCACGACCCTTTGGTCCAGCACCCCTTCACCCTCGGCCCGTATCGTCGCGACCGCTTTTGCCGTGTCATCGATAAGCGCCTTGTTGTTCAGGTAGCTCATGGTCCAGAGACTTCCCAGACCCAGCGTGATCAGCACAATCGCCGCGTAGGCCGATATCCGTGCGGCGGTGGCCATGCGCACCGCCTGCCGGTTATGCGTCACCCAGCCCGCTTCACCGATAATCACCTTGTTGACAAGGTCGCGGAGGAAATAGCTCTTCCCCTGCCCCGACAGCGCCGCGGCCTGGTAGGAGGTTCCGAAGGCCTGGCTCATGGACCCGATGACCCGGTCGATCGCCGTTCCCGTCTGTGTGCCCGAGGTGAAGTAGAACCCTCTCAGAACCGCGTTCGGATAGTAGCGGCTCGGCTCGAAAATCGCGTTGAGGAAGCCCGTCAGACGATCCTTGAGCGCCGCAATCTGCGTCGGGAACCCGTAAAGCATCAACCGCGCTCTGGGATCAGGTTCTTCCTGCAGCCTGTCGGCGAGTTCCTCGTTGAGGCGCTCAACCAGAAGATCGAACTCCGCCGGCGTTTCCGCGACCATGTTCTTGTTCTTTTCGCGGGTCTGGAACGTCGCGCCCCAGACAAGGTTCCGCCTGCTCTCCGGATAAGAGCCGAAGAATTCCATGAAACCTGCAACGGTGTCGGCCTTGGTGAATATCACGTAGACCGGAAAGTCGATCTTCAGCGTCTTGTAGAGTTCGATCAGGCGGGCGCGAATAGCATCCGTGTGCTCTTTCAGCTCCGTATCCGACAAGGTCATCAGGTCTTCAAGGCTGATGGACACCATGACGCCGTTGACGGGCTGACGCGGCCGGGCCTTGCGTAGGATTTTCAGGAATCCGAGCCACGCCTCACTGTCGTGTTCTTCATCGGAATCCTGGGTCGTGTAGCGGCCCGCCGTATCGATCAGAACGGCGTTCTCCGCAAACCACCAGTCGCAATACCGGGTTCCCCCCAGACCTTCGATCTTCTGCGCTTCGCCCTTGCCCCTGGAATTGGCGAACTTGAGCCCGGAATGCATCAACGCCGTCGTCTTGCCCGCGCCGGGAGGTCCGATCATCAGGTACCAGGGCAAATCGTAGAGGTATGTGCGCGTGTTGCCGCTGGCGGTTTTCAGTGTCTTCAACGCATCCTTCATGCGCTCCGACATGATCTGAAGATCTTCCTCGCTGGCCTTTGGCTGAAGAATTTCCTGTTCCAGGGCACGGTTGGCCGCAATGCGCTTGTAAATCCG
This sequence comes from Pseudomonadota bacterium, assembly GCA_039818365.1. Taxonomy (GTDB): domain Bacteria; phylum Pseudomonadota; class Alphaproteobacteria; order Rhizobiales; family Stappiaceae; genus Roseibium. The sequence continues at coordinate 11,872 of JBCBUA010000033.1, read as the reverse complement.
GTAACCGGTCCAGCCGCCAATCGTGAGCAAGACGAGAAAAACGAGAAGCAGGCGCACCCAGAGCGGTTCGAACGGGCGCACGCCCGCGATCGCCAGGAACGGACCGCCGAACCAGATCAGAGCAATCAAGGCCAAAATGCCTATGACTATTGCCGTTATTCCGAGCCAGAATTTCATTGATAAAGCCTTGTTTCTAACCTTGCCCCGGAGTTGACGTCTAGTTGTCGATAACCAGTCCCTTGGACGGAGGTTTCAGAAAGACCTCCACCCGGCGATTGAGCGCTTTTCCATCCCGGCTGGTGTTGGGCGCAATCGGCTCTTCCGCGCCGCGGCCTTCCACTTCCACCCTGTCCGGTGTCTGCAACAGCGCCTGCATGACAGCGGCAACCGATTTTGCCCTTTCCACCGACAGATGCCAGTTGGTCGGGAAACGCGGATTGTTGCGGATCGGGTCGCTGTCCGTGTGCCCGACCACGAGAATTTCGCCTTCAACCTCGTTGAGGGTCTGCGCGACCTGTTCGACCAGCAACTGGAATTCAGGGCGCAACGTCGCCGCGGCCACATCGAATTGCGCGCGCATGCGCAACATGATCGCCGGGCCCGCCTGCTGAATTTCCAGACCGTCGATCCCGGCAAGCCGTTCGGAAAGCGCGTCGATCGGTGCGTCTGCCGGAGGTTCGGGCGGCGCTGGTGGCTTCGGCTGATATCCCTCGCGTGCGAGTTCGATCGGGCCGGTCGGATAAAGCGCGCTGGAGCGGCTGGCGATCACTTCGCTGCCGCTGGCCAGGAGCAGCATCAATGTGACGTAACCGCCGAGCAAAAGGGCCCCGGCAACGGCCGCAACCGACCAGATGGGAATGGAAAATCCGGTCCGCTTCTGGATGAGTTCAAGCCCCCGCCAATGTGGCGACAGGTCATCTCCCGGTCGCGGCCGCACGCGCCTCAGGATCTCATGCAGGTCCCTGCGCTCCCGTTCCAGTCCCTGCTGCCCGCCCTGGATGGCCCGGTACTTGCCGTAGAACCCGAGCGACAGGCAGGCATGCATCACTTCAAGAACGCCGTAGTTCCGCCCGGGGTCCTGCTTCGCCTTTTCCAGAACCTGGTAGAACTCCACGCCGCCGGTGGCCTGTCCGAAGAACTGGGTCAGCATGGAATATTGCGTCCACTGATGCCTGCCGGATGACGGCAGGTTCTGAACGATATCATCCGACGTGGCGCACAGGGCATAGGCGGCGGACTGGATCTGATCATCCGTAATGCCGGCGCTGCGCAGATCCTTCTCGAAAGTCTTGATCGCGTTGTAGACGTCGCGCATCAGGGCATCGAACTGGGCGTCTGTCATGGTCAGGTGCAGACGGCCGAGCAGCAGAAGCAGAGGAGCCGCGGCACGCGAAATCGGATTGCGGTTGGCAACGCGGATCTGGTTGATGTCCGGTGTCTGCGCCAGCTGCCCGGTGGGCGACGCACCGGGCGCAGCTCCCGCAACGGGCGCTTGTTGCGGCGGCTGTGGTGGTGGCGGAGTTTGCGGCTGCGCGGGCGGCGGTGTTCTGATGTCCGGCGCTTTTTGCTGACCGTATTCGTATCCGGCCGGTGTCGGTGCGTAGGGATCCGGTCCGGAACCTCGCCCTCCCTGCCAGGGATCCGGCGCACCCGGCTGCCCTCCGGCAGGTGGCGGTGGTGGCGCCGCCTGCCCCGGTGCCGGTGCAGCTGGTGGCGGAGGTGCGACAGGAGGCTGACCTTGCGGCGCGCCTGGCTGAGACGTCTCGCTCCAGCGCCCTCCCGGGTTTGGCCGGACGATCGTTTTTCCCTTGCGCTTGGAAACGCCAAAGGGATCGTCGTTGTCCGACATCAGCGTCCCTCCCGAATTGCGTAGAACTCGAGCTGAAGGTCGGGCCAATTGCCCGAGAACTGCAGGCCGATCGCCGAATCCTGACTGAATTCACGCCAAAGCGGTGTGGACTTGTCGAGCCTGAAATACACCCTGTCCGTCAGCGCACGAATCTGTGCGGGCGGAACCGGCATGTGGATCAGCGGAATGCCGGGCAGGTTCGAATAGACGATCTGACGCATTTGCCCGAACGGGCCGACCTTGAACAGACGCGGGAATTCATTCTGGATCTCCGTCAGCGGGCGGCGTGCCGCGACTTCAATGACGAAATTCGCCTGCGAAAACAGGTTGCGGTCGACAATGGTGGACTTGAAGGCGTTCGGCGCGAGCTGCTCGAGCGGCAGGCGAATCGCGCGACGGTCGTAACCGGCCGACAGGAAGGCCTGAATGTCCGCGAGCACCGGCTTGAAGATGTCGTGCAGCTTGTCATGGTCGTAGACGGGATAATTGCGCGCACGGCGTTCCTCAGTGGCAAATGTCGCAAGCTCTCCGGCGAGCTGCAGGAACTCCGAATAGAGACGTTCAGGGTGGACATAGGCCGACTTGCGCAAATGCATCAGCTGCGGATGAAGCCGGTTGAGCATTTGCAGCGTCAGGTAGTCGAAATTCTGCAAGCCTCCGCCCGCAGACGTGTCTGCCGCGTAGCGCGCAAGCTCGCTCAACTTCCTTTCGACCCAGCCGATCACCGAATCGATCCAACCGGTGATTACCGGGTGCACGTGGCAGGCAAGAACCGGCGGCGCAAACGTTCCGTCGGTAATGACAATGCGATCCTTGATCTCCGTGATCCTGGCAACCGGCAGGCAGACATGACCTGGATGCGGCGTTGAGCGGATCGAATAGGTCAGACGCGGATGTGCAACATCGATTTCCTCTTCCTGCCGGACTGCCGACGTGGAATCGATGATCGTCTCGCGGCCTTGCATGTAACGGGTTGCAGCGTCCTCGCGTCCGTCGGCAACCTCAACGGCATTGACGGTGGTTTCCGGAATGCCGAGCCAGACGATCTGTCCGGCCGCGTCCTCGGGAACGTCTATGGCAGGCGGCGGCGTCCCGTCGGCGGGAAAATTGAACACGGTTCCATCCGGGAAAATTCCACGTCCGAAACGCAAGGCAAACCGGCACTGCTGTCCGACATCCTGATCGATTTCAATATCGGAGAAACCCCACGGATAGGGAGAGGCAAGCCTGACGCGTTCATCCAGCAGGTGTTCCGCATAGCGGTCGCTCTGCTGAAGATGATGCGGCCTCAGAAACAGGCCTTCGGTCCATGCAACCTTGCTATACCACGACATAGAAGCACTGCTCCCTTACCTTGCTGACGCAATTGCGTCCTTGACAGCCGCAAGCCTCAAAATCTGTTTTTGTCCTAATGCTCTGACTCATCGTTCGAAAATTCTTCGTAGCTCTCGGTAAAATACTGGGTGAACACACCAACGACCCCATCGTCATAAGCTCCGGACAAGGATGTCCAGCGTTCCTGAAGCCGTTCCCACAGCTTTGCCTTCTGGTTTCCAAACGTGCTTTTGCCAACCTGTCCCTCTTCCTCGATTGCCTTGGGCGACAACGTTTCGTCGAATCGGGCGGCAGCCTTCTGCATGGCGGCATACGTCCAGACATGGTGTTTCTGAATGTCCTTGAACGCCTCCGACATTGCCTTGGGCAACGGCAGATAACCGGTTTCCTCGACATTTGGCGCGAGCATCGTCTGCAGCGCCATTTGCGGGGTCGGCGAGAATTTCAATGCATTGTTGCCGCTTCGGCTGATGAGCGTCCTGTTTGCATTGCGGGTCATCGCCTTGACCTTGCTGCGTGCCTGGAGAAGACCCATGACATCGCTGGTGATGCCGTTCAGGATCGAGCCGATTTCGCGCGCGAACGCCTCCGGGTCACGATCCGCCAGAACACTCTCGGGAATTCCCGCACCTTCTGCAAATGCCTTGAGGATGTCCGCCCCGGCCTCCGTGTCGGGCGTCGCCCGTCCGGCTACCGGTGCATTCGCAACGGGTTCCGGGGCAGCCGGTTCCGCGGCCGCTTGCGGCTCCGCAGCATCAGCGGGCGGTGGCGCAGGGTCCGGTGCCTTCGGTTCAGGTGCCGGATCTGCAACCGGTGCCGCCTCGGGAAAGGGTGAAGCATCCGGATTGCCTTTATCGGCAATCGCCGGCGCTGATTCCGCCTCCGGAAAGGCATTTTCCGGCGGTTCCGGGCTCCCGCCGCCATCAGACCCACCCGCCTCCGGCGATGGTTCGAGCGCCGGCATCTTGAACAAGGGTTCCGACGCAGCCTCTTCAGCCGCAAGCGGGCCGGCTGGTGTTGCCGGCGGCGCCTCTACCGGCGGTGCGGGTTGAACGGGTGGTTCCTGCGGCTGAACGCTTGGCTGCGCCGCAAGGTGATCCAGCGGATCCGCCTGCGCCGGCCGCGCCTGTTCTGCTTCCGGCTGCCTTGATTGCGGATCGTATAGCGCCGGGTCCGCGCTTCCCCAGCCGTGGCCCTGCTGGCTCCACACATCGTCCGCCGGTGTCCCGATCCCGGGAGCCTGGGACGGCGGCGCATGACGGCCTTCCATGCCTGTGGAAGCAGGCGCTCCCCATGGATTGTTCGCCTCCTGTGCCGGGTAAGGAGGCGTTGCGGAAGGCTGTGCGGACGGCCATTGAGGTTCGGCCGGTGCAACAGGTGCCTGCGCGGGAGAGTGCCACTGCGCCGGCTGGGACTGATAAGACGGATCGGCGGCCGCCGGTGCAGCGCCGGAAAATCCGGCGCTTGCCCCCTCGCCCGCGTCGAGCGTGACCGCGACGATATAGTCGCCAATCATGAGCCGGTCACCGGAGCGAAGGGCATGCGCCTTGTCCATGCGATTCGGGCTGCCGTTCAAGAACGTGCCGTTGGTGGAAACGTCATAAAGAACAAATTGCCCGCCCTCGAAGCGGACCTCGCAGTGCTTTCCGGAAATGACACGCTGCGGGTCCGGCAGGCTCCAGTCGAGATGTTCGTGCCGTCCAATGTCGAAACCGCGGTCGGCACAGGAATACGACACCTGCCCTCCTGTCTCGAGCCGGTCAACATTCTCGATCTGCAGCGTAATCCGCATGCCCACTGGTCCCCCTGTCCCTTCAAACTGCAGCTTGCTGTTTTGCAAGCACGACAGGCATAGCGCCACCTTCTGCAAAGGAAATCCCGGCGGAAATACAATCTCCGATCGCTTCCTCACGCACACCGGGCCCAAGCGCACCGATCGCAAACTGCACCGCACCGTTCGCACAAACTGCCGTCAGATGCGGCAGCGTGTCCACCCGATACTCGGGATTCGGCGATATGGAGCCTCCGGACAGGCTCGCTGCGCGGCCAATCCAGAGCGACGGACTGTCACCCTTGAACTCGTCAACGGCGGCCTGAACAGACAAACGCGCCTCCTCGTCACCGTCTTGCACCCAGGCCGTGACCAGCTCAAGCAGCTTCAGATCCTCGGCACTCTTGTTCTTGTCGAGACCCGTGACACACCGCAGTCCCCACCAGACGGCCTCCCGTTTCGGCAACACGTGGGCAAAAAAGAGGATTGCGGAAAACGGGTCCTCCCCTTTCAGGATTTCCAGCGTGAAGTCTTGTGGTGAAACATCGCCCTTGGGCGGCGCCAAGTCTTCTTCAAGATCCGGGTAGGTCTGAAAGACCTGAATTGCGCTTGTGAATCGGATGCGAGATCCCATTTCCGTCACTCCGTGTGCGAGCCTGCTCTGCTAACGCGCGTGCTATCAGTTAATGAGCACCATGCCGCCCTTGATCGTGTTGAAGGCTTGTCCCTCGACAGTGGTGAACAGTCCTTTTGCATCCAGTTGCATCTGGCCGTGGATCTTAACCTGCAACGCTTTTATTTCTATGCCCATGGGGGTCATGACGATCTTGCTGGAGCCACACTTGAACTCGATCTTCATTCCCGCCTTGACTTTCCAGGTCTGACCAATGGTTTCCGTCACATTGACGCCGACCTTCTCGGTCCGGTTGCCGTCGATCTTGGTCGTGCGATCATTCTTGACATGGAGATCGTCGTTGTTCTCGACGACGGTTTCCATATCCTTTTGCGCGTGGATGCCGACTTTTTCCTGGTTCTTCGAATCGTCCATGACGAATTCGTTGTAGCCGCCTCCGCCGACCGTCGAGTCGGTCTTGATGCCCGACTTGTTCTTTTCTCCCGGCAGCGGATAAGGCGGCATGTTGTCGGCATTATACACGGTCCCGATCACGATTGGCTGGTCAGGATCGCCCTCGAGGAACTGAATGATAACTTCCTGGCCGACACGGGGAATATACATGCCGCCCCAGTTCTTGCCGGAGACGACCTGGGCAACACGCACCCGGCGCGACTGCGTCTTGTCGCGGTCCCAATGGAATTCGACCATGATCTGACCGTACTCGTCGACATCGATCTCGCCATCGCCGACAACCTTGGCCGTCTGCGGTCCCGGAATACGCGGTTTCGGCGTGCTGGCCGGAGTCCTGAACGGAATGTCGGACGCAAGGACGTCATACGTTCCCGTGTATGCCTCACCCTGAGCACCTGCTTCACCCGAGCGGTAACTCTCGGTGATGATCTGGTGGCTCGCGCGAATGATGAGGTATTCCTTGTTCTGCGGCTGATGCGGATGTTCCTTCAGCGTGAAAAGCCCGCCCGCATAAAAGCGCGGCACTTCGCCGGCGGCCTCCACACGGTTGTCTCCTGCCTGTTCGGCCTGCAGACGGATGTTGCTGTATTTCGTACCCTTGTCCTTCTCGGTGTAGCGGCCCGGATAGTCATAGCTTTCCAGTGACCCGGCCCGGTACGAGGACCCGGCATCCTTGTCCGCTTCCAGAGAGGCGCTCGGCTTTTCGAAATCATAGTCGTTGATGGCGAATTTTCCGGTCCGGAACGCGCGGCCACCGACCCAATGATAAAGGTGCTCCTCGTCGCGCTGGCTGTCCCCGCCCAGATCTATGAAGGGAATGTTCGGATCGCCTTCGATCGGGCTGTAGGAAGATTTCGCATCGGCGAGAATCATCGTGTGCTTGCCGTCCTTGTGCTCGAAGCAATAGGAAATGCCGAATTCTTCCATGATGCGGCAGCAGAAATCATAATCCGATTCCCTGTACTGGACGCAGTAGTGGATCGGGTCGTAGCTCTCGGTAAGCTTGTTCTCGAAATCGGCGAAGTCGTGCTCCCCGAGAACCTCCGCAATGATGTCCGGCGCCGACATGTCCTTGAACATCCTGCAGTTGGAGTTTTTCGTGAGCAGCCAGAACCAGGGACGCAGGTTCAGTTTATAGCGGTAGTAACCGTCCTTGTGACCAAGCCAGCGCGCATTGGTGAGCAGACCGTCAAAATACCGGGTGTCACCATTGTTGGTCCTGACCTTCACAGTCATGTGCGTGGCCAGCGCCTGATCGAAGTCCAGATCTTCCTTTTGACTTACAACATCCAGCCGAATGTCGAATTCGTCGCTCAATCCCTCGTCGCATTCAAGCGTGACCAAGGAGAGCTCATCTTCGCCAAACACTGTCTTGAGTTCGGCCATCCGATCGGTTTGTCTGAGTTGTCCAGTGGCCACGGAAGTCTCCTTAAAAAAACTGCGGTTCAATACGGCTGCCGATCAACGGCACCTGTACCTTTATTTATGACGAATCTGACGAAACCGATGTGCTAGGGAACACAGTTATTGCAAAAATTTAAACACCGAATTCAAAAATTACCAAGAGTTGTTTGGCACTCGATACGGCAATTAAGAAGACTCGAGAAAAATCACATTGAATCGTTAACTATCTCACGAATATCTCACGCTTTACTCCTCTTGCTTATTCCCCATAATTCGACATACTGACATCAAAACGTACTTTAGTGACTTGCACCACATTAATATTTTCAGGTTATGGCACGATGTATTTCAACATCCACTGCGAGTCAGCTCGCGCAAGCTCCGAAAGGGAGGATTGAGATCGTGACCCATCGCCAAATCGCCTCAGGCGGGTGCAATGTGAAACCAAATGCCGCTGCGTCGAAATCGCGTGCCCTGCTGGCTGCCACATTGCTGTCGCTGACGGTTGCCGGAACGGGATTTGCCCCCGGGGCCGCCTTTGCCCAGGACGCAACCTACTCGGCCGACGAAGTCAGCAAGCACTTCAAGCAACTCAAGACCCGGTCGCTGAAACCGACCGGTGCGACACGCGCCCTTTGCATCGGCACCCGGGATGAATGCAATCCCAACGCCGCCAAGGGAGAAGGCGGCCAGGTGGCCGTCAAACCTGAAAATGCCGACGGCCAGGCCAGCGAGACCGCGAGCACGGACACGCTGGTCGTTGATCCGGAAACAAAAGCGATCGACGCCGGCTTCAATCTGCTCGTGTCCTTCGAGTATGCATCGGCGCGGCTCAGCCCGTCCGCGAGAGCAAACCTCAAGGAATTCGCAAAGGGCATCGCCGACCCCGAACTCGCCAGCGCGGTCTTTGTCATCGAAGGCCATACCGACGGCATCGGTTCGCTCAACTACAACCAGCGTCTTTCCGAAGACCGCGCACAGGCGGTGACGGAATACCTAGTATCGCTCGGCGTTGGCCGAAACAGGCTGAAAACAGTTGGCTACGGGAAGACCCGTCCGAAAGTCGCGGATGTCAACGATCCGTCGAACAGGCGCGTCGAAAGCAAACTGGTTTTCGAATAACGCCAGATGCGGCGGCAGCCCTGCCGGGCTTTTTCCGGCAGGGTTTTTGAATTGGGGCAAACAGATCAATGAATTTCGATCCGGAGAAATATGGCGTCGAAATCTCTCCCGGCGCCGGTTGCGGACCCGACCTTTACGACACGGAACCGGCCTTTGCGGCGCTGATGGATTCCTGCGAGGAGATGCTGCCGGAGCGGTTCTCCGACTTTGATCGTTCCGAAATCGAGTTTTCCGACATCTACAAACAGATGGATGGTTTTCTCAAACAGTCGCGGGATATCCGGCTGCTTGTCATGCTCGCGCAGTTTTCCCTCCTCAGCGGGCAACTTCAGCAGTTTGCCGATGTTGTCCGGATCTTGCGCAAGCTGCTCGACACGCTCTGGGACGAAGTTCATCCGATGGATGCCGACTTCGGGTTCATGGAACGCATGGGCGCCCTGGAATCGCTTAACAGCCGGCCAACCGTCATCCTGCCGCTTGAAGCCGCTCCCCTGCTGAAAACGCGGCGCAGCGGTCCCATCAGCTATCGGGCGATCAAAATTGCGACGGGAGACCTGGCGGCGCGCGAGGATGAACACACGATTTCACTTGGTGCAATCGAAGCAGCCCTGACATCCGGCGAACTTGAACAGGACGTCATCGAGCAGGTTCTGAAAGATCTGTCTGAACTCCCCGGCGAACTTCGCGGAATTTCGGAAACCTGCGACGCGAAACTGAAGGCAGCCAATGCCAAGGCGACAGCGCCGAACTACGACGCCCTGGCGACACTCATCAGCGACATCAACACGGAACTGAATGTGCGCCTCGGCCGCATGTCGTCGGAAGAGGCTGATTCGGCCTCTCCAGACGGTGCGGAAGCCAGCAAGGCTTCCGAATCCGGAGCCGGAACGGCATCCAACCTTGAAATCAGAAATGCCGCGCAGGCACAACTGATCCTGGATGCCGTCGAAGACTATTTCTCTTCGCGCGAGCCTTCTCACCCGGCGCTTTTCCTTGTGCGTGAAGCAAGGGGTTTGGTCGGCAAGTCCTATCTCGACGCTCTGAAAATCCTGATGCCCAGGCGATTCGACGAGGTCGCCCTGCTTCTCGGCGCGAGCGGACTCCAGCTTTCCAATGACAGGCTGCTCGAACTCAACGAAGGCGAGGATCGGGAGCTCGGCGACATTGACGACTTTTCGGTGCTGGTCATCGAAAACCGGGCGGACGCAATTACGGGAATCAGCGCCGTCAAGGGCTACTATTCCGCAAACGAGCCCACCAGCCCGATTCCCATGCTGCTTGAAGAAGCTCAGAACATGAGCTCGGGATCGTTCACGGGTCTCCTGAACCTGTTCCTTCGTCCGGAAGAAGAAGAGTGAGGCCAGAATGGGCATGATTCGGCGCAAGACCTTTGTTTCCCTAGAGTTCCCACACTTGTCCTTGACTCAACGCCGCAACGGGTTCTCAATATTTGGGGGAATTTTTCAAAGCGACCAACGTGTGACTGCCGTCACTTCAATTCGTCGGCATTGGCAGTAAATATAAGTTCATCAGACACGATGAATGGCAAGCAACGTCGCAACCTAATCTACGTTCTACAGTCATTTGAGAATATTCGGTTACATTTCTGAGGTCAGAAACACGAAAGGCAAGTAAAATGGCATCAAATAGCGGGCAAGGCTTTATCAAGCGTAACAGACCTCCCAGGGTGCACATCTTCTACGAAGATCCGTTTGATGCGGAACAGAAGGTCGAGCTGCCGTTCGTAATGGGGATCATGGCCGACCTTTCCGGCGACAGCCCCGGCGTTGAAAAAGACGATGTCGACGAGCGCAAGTTCCTGGATATCGACATGGACAACTTTTCAAAGCGTATGGAAGCGATCGAGCCGGGAACATCCTTCACCGTCGAAGACAAGCTCTCCGGCGAGGAAAACACCAAGATGAGCGTCCAGCTGAAATTCAAGAGCATGGACGATTTCACGCCGGGCAAAGTTGCCGACCAGGTGCCGGCGCTCAAAAAGCTTCTTGATGCGCGCAACAGCCTTGCCGCCCTGCGCACGATGATGGACGGCCGGGTTCAGGCAATCAGCCAGCTGGAAGAGCTGACCCGCGATCCGGCCCTGATGCAGGCCCTTGCTCAGAAGATGGAAGCCGAAACCGCCGCTTCGAAAAGCGACGGTGCCGAGGACGGGGACAAAGAGGAGGCATAAATGAGCGACACCGACACAAGCGCACAAACGAGTGGCGCGGCTGCGGCGGAAGCTGCAGGTGAAACGAGCCCTGAGGATTTTGCTTCCATTTTGAAGCAGAACTTCCGCATCAAGAGCGAAAACGAGACCGCCAATGAACTTGTCGACAATGCCATGTCGACATTCCTTGCGGAGGCTCTCTCCGACCAGGCGCTCATCAAGGACGACGTGTACGACACGATCGACGAGATGATCGCAAAGCTTGACGAGAAACTGACGTCACAGGTCAACGAGATCATTCATGCGCCGTCCTTCCAGAAGCTGGAAAGCGCGTGGCGCGGCATCGACTACCTGGTGCACAATTCGGAAACCGACGCTTCGCTGAAGCTGCAGTTCCTGAATATCTCCAAGAAGGAACTTGCCGGGGTCTTCAAGAGCTACCGTGGTGCCAAATGGGACCAGAGCCCGCTGTTCAAGCAGATCTACGAAGCTGAATTCGGTCAGCTCGGCGGTCAGCCCTACGGTTGCCTGGTCGGTGATTACGAATTCGGTTACGACCCGCAGGACATCACGGTTCTGCGCGGCATGTCGAAAATCGCCTCGGCAGCACACGCACCGTTCCTGGCAGCAGCTGATCCGCAGCTGATGCAGATGGAAAGCTGGACGGAACTTCCGACGAAACGCGACCTTTCCAAGGTCTTCGACACGGAAATTCATGCCCAGTGGCGCACGCTCCGCGAATCCGAAGACGCGCGTTACCTCGGACTGTCCCTGCCCCGCGTGCTGGCTCGCCAGCCCTATGGTGCAAAGTCCGACCCGGTCGAAGAATTCGCCTTTGAGGAAGAATTCGG
>JBCBUA010000033.1:0-273 GCA_039818365.1 Pseudomonadota bacterium | reverse complement strand
ATTACGCGTGGATGAACTCGGCCTACGCGATGGCGACCAATATCAACCGTGCCTACAAGGAGTACGGCTGGACGGTGCGTATTCGCGGCGTGGAAAGCGGCGGCCTGGTTGAAGACCTGCCGACCCACGTGTTCGAAACCGATGACGGTGGCGTGGACCAGAAGTGTCCGGCTGAAATCGCGATCTCCGATCGCCGCGAGCATGAAATTTCGCGTCTTGGCCTGATCCCGCTGATCCACCGCAAGAATACCGACCAGGCGGCCTTCCTTGGTG
>JBCBUA010000032.1:21493-29496 GCA_039818365.1 Pseudomonadota bacterium | reverse complement strand
CTCCGCGACCTCGACGGCAACGGCGACTCCCTGGCTGACCTTAAAGGCGCCGTCCTTCACGACCACGTCGCCTTCCGCAAGATCTGCTTCCAGCCAGACGCTGTCTCCCAGCCTGTGACGCAGCACGACGTCGATCCGTTCAGGCGCATTGTCTGCGCCCAGTTTCCAGACATAGGCGCCGTTCGGGCTCCAGAGGATCGAAACGGCAGGAACCATCGGCATCGGGGTATCGGCACTTGCAAGGCTGACGCTGAAAGTCATGCCCGGCAGGAGCAGGTTTTCCGGGTTCTTGACCTGCGCACGTACGCGCACAGTGCGGAATTCCTCGTCGATCGAGCTGTCGAATGCGGTGATTTCGCCATTGAAGACACGACCGACGAGGGCCGGCGTCGTCAGGCGCACCGGAACACCCGTGCTGATCTGGCTGATCGCGGTTTCCGGCACGGTGAATTCGACGAGAAGGCTGCTGGCATCGACCAGAGTGACGATTTCCGCGCCTTGAGAAAGGTAGCTGCCCACGGTGAGGTCATTGAGATTGATCCGGCCCGAGAACGGCGCCCTGATCACCCGTCGGTCATATTCGTACTGCGCTTCGGCAACCTTGGCTTCGGCAACTGCAAGGGACGCGCGGGCCTCATCGACCTGAGCCTGTGAAACGGCGTTGCTGCTTTGACTCAAGAGCGTCTGGTATCTGTTGAAGGACGCCGATTGCTGCTCCAGCTCAGCCTTGGCGCTGTCGAGAATGATATCCTGGGTCTTGCGTTCCAGCGTGACAATCGGGTCACCGGCGCTGACGTCGGTATTCGGCTGGACATGAATTTTCTCCACGGTTCCGGCAACATCCGCTGTCACGTGGATAAGGCGGATCGCCTTCCCGGTTCCGATTGACTGGATCCGCGAACGCGGCGGGGTAAAGGCCACGTCCGCCGTCGTCACGACAATGGCGTTGCCCGGAAACGCCCGATCGGATGCGTTGCCGCTGTCTGCATTTTGAACCGGTTCGCTCGTACCCGCACCGCCGCCGGGCGCAAAGAACATGCCGCTGGCCGACATCCAGATGCCCAAGGCAAACGCACAAACAAGCGCAGCGACCGACCCCGCAATCCTGATCATGAAATCAATCCTAAAGCGTTTCCCGAAGCATTTGTCATCATGGCGAACAGATCACGGCAATTGCGATTTTTGCAAGGCGTTGCCGGTCGATGCCAACAGAGATCCGGAAACTTGCGAAAAATTTTTTCTTAGTTGCGGTGACTTCAACTTATGAAATATTCAATTACTATTTTTTATTTTGAAATTCAATGTAAATTTGTTCTTTTTGGCTAGATAAAATTCGAGTTTTGTTTTTCTTTTGGTAATTGTTTTTTTATTTTACTTGAGGGTGCGATCTGTAATCTTTAATCATCGGTGATGAATCGCGTCCGAATTGGGGGAAACTCGACTCCATTCAAATTGCACGCGCGGGGCTGGATGAAGTGACGCTTCCAAGACGGTTCGCTTCCTCTTTCGTGGCCGGGTCCTGCGGCGTTGGCGATTCATCGAAACAAAATACCAAGAGGTAGTTCGACATGTGTGAATTGTGTTTGGCGACCGGCCGTACCGAAGACATCCCCATCGTTGCCGGTTTCAGCTGTGATGACGGCAGCGGTCCGTCGTTAAATGGGGCGGCTGGCGGATCCGGCGTCTCGGCCGCGCCGCTTCCTGTTTTCACCAACGACCAGATCGCGGATCAGCTGACCCGGGAGACCTCCACCGGAGCGCCGATCTCGTTCGATGCCGGTCCCGGCGACACGATCACGGTCGACATCACCGGGCTCACCAATGCGGGCAAGTTTCTCGCAACCAACGCGCTCGAAGCCTGGGAAAACGTGACCGGCCTCAACTTTTCCTTCGTCTCAAGCGGGGCCCAGATCACGTTCGATGACGAAAATTCCGGCGCATATGCCAGCTTTTCCTGGTGGAGCAACGGTGATCTGATTTCTGCCGATGTCAATGTTTCCAAGGCCTGGCTGAACTCCTACGGCACAAGCATCAACAGCTATTCGTTCCAGACATATATCCACGAAATAGGACACGCGCTGGGCCTTCGGCATGGCGGGAACTACAATGGTTCGGCCACCTATGGGGTCGACAACCACTATCAGAATGATTCCTGGCAAGCGACCGTGATGTCCTATTTCAGCCAGACCGAGAACACCTACATCAATGCGAGCTACGCCTATGTGATCACGCCCATGGTGGCCGATATCATCGCGGTGCAGGATCTTTACGGCACGCCGGGCAGCATTCGCACAGGTGCAACGGTCTATGGCAACAACTCCAATGCGGGTGGCTATCTGGAGACATTTTTCGATTCAAATCAAACCGCTGCGATGACAATTTACGACAATGGTGGAACGGATCTTTTCGACTTTTCCCACTATGGCGCAAATCAGCGGATCGATCTCAACCAGGAAGCCATTTCAAATGTGGGCGGTCTGACCGGCAATCTGATCGTCGCGCGCGGCACGATCATTGAAAACGCCCATGGTGGCAGCGGAAACGACGAACTGATCGGAAATGGTGCCAACAACATGCTTGTGGGCAACAGCGGCGATGATGACCTGATCGGCGGTGGCGGCAACGATATCCTGCGGGGCGGCTACGGCAATGACAACATGTCCGGCGGGGCAGGCAACGACACGGTCTACTACACCAACGGCGACACATTCTGGGTGAACGGAACCCCGAAGGATATCGGGGGCAGCGGCATCGACACGCTCGTCATGGAGAGCGGCTCGGTCTTCAATACCAGCGGTCTGTCCTGGTACGGGTTCGAGAAATTCATAGGTGCGGGGCGCGACGACCGGGTCGTCGGGAACGACGATAGCGTCGACTACGTGCTCGATGGCGGCGGCGGCAACGATACGCTGATCGGCAGCGGCGGTGATGACGAACTGATCGGCGGGACCGGCAATGATTTTCTTCGTGGAGGCTGGGGCAGCGACACGGTCTCTGGCGGCGGTGGAAACGATACGATCTACTATGGCAGCGGCGACCGCTTCTGGGACAACGGCACCCCCAGGGATATCGGCGGAAGCGGCCGTGACAAGCTGATCATAGAAGCGGGGTCCAAGTTCAACACGTCCGGCCTTTCCTGGTACGGGTTCGAAGAATTCCAGGGGGCGGAAAAGAACGACCGTGTCGTCGGCAACGAGGCCGGTGTCGACTACTGGATGGATGGCGGCGGCGGCAATGATTTCCTCAAAGGAAGCGGCGGCACGGACACGCTGATCGGCGGATCGGGCAACGATACGCTCGATGCGGGCGGGTCATCGGGAGGCTGGCAGAAACTGGAAGGTGCGGGCGGAAACGACAGCTATGTGGTTTCCTCCGACGGCGGCTTCATTGATATCGTCGAGTTGATCGGCAATGGCATCGACACGCTGCTGTTCAAGGATCTCAAGGTCGCCGATGTCGAGGCCACGTCGGACAGCAACAGCAACATGCTGCTGACATGGGCGAGCGGTGCCGGTCAGGTCCGGATCAACGATCTCGGTGCTTACATCGACAATTTCGAGTTTTCAGACGGGACCGTTCTTCAGGCCGACGATTTCGCGTTTGTCTGATCCGGTTGCCGGAGCGGATGCCGGAAGCGGATGCCGACTGCCTGGCGCGGCCGGCATTCACCCGTGGGCTGATAGTGTTTGCAATTCGGCCTCGACACGTTTCGCGCCGGCAAGCAGGTCCGCATCCCGTCCGCCTGCGGCGACAAGCATCGCGCTCAGCGTTGTCTCCCGATACCGGTAGGGCATGGCGATGGCGCAGGCGTCGGCGATATTGGCAAGGGAAGGGTTGCGCAGCGCCAGCAGGTTCAGCCGGTTGAACGCGTCATCGTCGGCAAGCGCCTCGATCTTCGGCGGCAGCCTGGGCGTGGTCGGCAAAAGCAGCATGTCGCCGCCGAGTTCCTCCCGGAAGGCCGCGATGAAGTCCTGGCGCCTGTTGAGCGTCTGCCGGTACTCCACCGCCGAGATTTCCTCGGCCCGGCCCATTCTGGCATGGACCCGCGGATCGAACTGGTCGGGCGACGCCTGAAAATGCGGCTCGTAATGCGCGCGCGATTCCACCGAGGTCATGTGCCAGGGCGGAACGCTGTCGTAGAGCGACAAGGCCGCGAAATCGCGTTCAACGACTTCCAGCCCTGCCTCCCGAAGCTTTGCGACCAGTGCCCGGAAACCTTCTGCAACGGCGTCATCCATCTCCGTGAAACCGAAATTGGCGGGAACGATCACCTGCGTGGCCGCCGGATCGGCGGGACGTGCGTCTTTGCCCGCCATGACCTGCCACGCGAGTTCGCATGCCGCGACCGACTTTGCCATTGGACCGAAACTGTCGAGGCTGTCGGAGAGCGGCTTGCCGCCCTCCATCGGGACAGAGGCCTGCGTCGGTTTGAAACCGGTGATGCCCGTGAAGGCCGCGGGAATGCGCAGCGAACCGCCCGTGTCGCTGCCGATTGCGATGTCGCACAGTCCAAGAGCAACCGAAACGGCACCACCGCTTGTCGAGCCTCCCGGTGCACAGCCGGGGAAGGCGGGGTTTTCGGGCGTTCCGAAATGCGGATTGAGGCCCAGTCCGGAATAGGCGAATTCTGACATGTTGGTGATCCCGACGAAGACGCCGCCTGCCGCATCGAGACGGGCAATGGCAGGCGCATCCGCTTGTGCCGGCGGATCGCCTGCAAGGACCCTGGTCGCACTCGTCGTCGTTTCGGATACAACGTCAAAGAGGGCTTTCACGCTGATCAGAGCGCCTCCAAGCGGGCTCCCGGATCCGGTTGCCCTTGCTGCCTGGTTCCGCGCCCGCTCGCCAAGAAGCTTCAGAAAGACGGATTTCGCCGCAGGCTCCCCGGCAGCTCGCTCCAGCGTGGTTTCAAGACGGCTTGCGGCGGTGTCGGGTGTCCAGGGAAATGATGCGCTCATTCGGGGCAGTCCTGTGATGGCGAAAATGGCGGGAAGGGCGTCACGAGATGATGCGGAGAGTAGCCGTTCGGTAGCTCCAGTCAATCGATTGCCCGCGGACCGGATCGGTCAATGACATTTTGAAGGCCGGGGCCGGGCGCACACCACCGATTGCCGGCAGTGTGCCGCACAGCATCGCGGTTCCCTCGGCAAGCGGTGCACCCGACATGAGCTGTTCCAGCGGCAGGATCGACGCGAGTTTTCCGTCCTGGTAGGGAACCCAGCTGCCGTTTTCTTCGATCCACGATTTCAGGATCAGGTCATCGAGATGCGGGTTGACCGTTTCGAGCGGCCAAAGGACATCCGCGACGGGTTTTGCGCAGATCTGCTTTGAGGCAGCGACCGAGTGCGCTTCCAGCGCGCGGTCCGTATGGTCGGAGGCAAGACCCAGCCAGACGGTGCCACTCAACTTGATCAGAAAGGGTTCGGCTTCGCCTGAGGTTTCATCGCCAAGGGCCTGGATTTCGGTTTCCTGCGTCAGAAGGGCCGGTGCGCACTGATAATAGAGCGGAACGGTTGACGGGGCGGGCACGCCGATTTCGGCGAGTTCCTCGATGTGATGGTCGACGGCGGCCCGGTCGCGGCCGGTCCAGCCGGCCACGATGAGTCTTGCGGGAGTGCCTTCCAGCACTCCGGTTTCGGTCTGGAATTTCATGAGCGGTTCTCTTAAAGGGTTGACGGCAGGAACAGGGCCAGCTGGGGCATGAGGATAAGCAGGCCGACCATCGCCAGCATCGCGAGTGCATACGGGATGCAGCCAAGCATGACGTCGCTGAAACTGCCCGATTTCCGCGCGGCCTGGACCACGTAGAGGTTCAAGCCAACAGGCGGTGTGATAAGCGCCATCTCGACCAGGATGATCATCAGGATGCCGAACCAGATCTTGTCATAACCAAGCTGGACGATGATCGGCACCACGATCGGAATGGTTGCGACCATCAGCGAGAGGGTTTCGATGAAGAATCCGAGCACGATGTAAATCAGGATGATCACGAGCAGCGTCTCAAGCGGACCGAGCCCCAGTCCGGACAGCACGTCCTGAAGCGCCCGGCTGACGCCGGCTGCGGTCAGGGCGAAATTGAGCACATAAGCACCGATCACGACCAGCATGATCATGGCGGAAGTTTTTACGGACCCGCGCAACGCGTCCTGCAGCATCTCCCAGTTCAGCGCCCGCTGGTGGGCGGCGATCAGGAGGGAAATGGCAACACCCACCGTGGCTGCTTCCGTGGGTGTCGCCCATCCTGCATAGATCGATCCCACGATGGCCGCGAAGAGCCCGAAGATCGGCAGGAGATCTGCCAGTCCGTCCAGCTTTTCCTTCAAGGTGCTCGATTGGCGCGGTCCGCCCAGAGACGGTTTGAACACGCAGATAATCACGGTGATCAGCATGAACAGACCCGCGAGGAATAGGCCCGGGATCAGTCCGGCGAGAAACAGCTGCGGAATGGAGCTTTCCGTCAGGAAGCCGTAGACGATCAGGTTGATGGACGGCGGGATCATGATCCCGAGCGTTCCGCCTGCCGCAATTGCGCCGGAAAAGAGTTTCGGATTGTAACCCAGAGCCTGCGCCTGAGGCATGGCAACCGTTGCCACGGTTGCGGCCGTTGCGACCGAAGAGCCGGATGTCGCGGAAAACATGGTCGAGGTGGCCACGTTGGCGTGGATCAGTCCGCCCGGCATCCAGGCAACCCACTTTTCCAGCGCCGTGTAAGTGCGCCGCGCGACGCCGCTGCGCACCAGAATTTCTCCCAGAAGCACAAACATGGGTATCGCGATCAGCGTTGCCGAGTTGGACGAGGACCAGACGATCTGGCCAAGCCCGCGCATCAGCGGGAACGGGCTGAAGAACGCGTCAATGCCGAAGGCCAGCAGAAACAGGACGATGCCGACCGGGATGGAGAGTGTCAGAAGGCCGAGCAGGCCGACGGAGGTAAAGGCGATCATGCTTCCCCCTTTGCACCGGCGACGGCATCGACGGATTTGTAATCGGAGGCGACAAAGCTCACCAGAACGGAGGCCAGCAGCACGCAGGCCGACAGCGCGAACCAGACCCAGCCGGCCCACCAGAGGGACTGCGGGATCCACAAGGGTGTTTCAAGCGGAGTGTTGGCGCGCGCACCGGTCGACAATGTTTTTTCAAGGACACCCCAGCCGCGCCAGGCAACAACGATGGCCGTCCCGGAAAGGCACGCCAGGGAGATGATGTCGAACACCGCCCGGCCAAGAGGCACGAGGCGCTGGCGCAGCAGGTCGATGCGGACATGCGCCTGCTCCGTCAGGGCGTAGCTTATGCCCCAGCTTGTGGTCACGGCCATGACGTAGCCGGAGATTTCATCGACACCCCCGAGCGACCCGCCCAGCCGGCGCGCAATGATCTCTATGAGCGTGAACGCGACGCAGGCGAGAAGGATCAGGCCTACGAGGATTGCCAGGCGATCATTGATCCGCCGGAGGGCGAGGGCCAGGGACGTCATCAGTGGTGCCTCAGTTGGTTTCCAGTTTCACACCGGTGACCTTGCCGACGCTGTCGCTCCAGCGCGCCGCCCAGTCACCGCCTGCGCGCTCGGCCCAGTCGGGAAGCACCTCGGTGATGAGAACGTCCTTGGCCTTGGCCTGATCTGCCTCGCTGGCTTCCACAAGGATCAGACCGCGTGCCTCACCATAGGGGCATTCGCCGTTGCCCGTCAGGCAGGCAACATCGTTTTCAAGGGCGTTCTGGGCCGTTTCCCAGGCAGGTGCCTCAAGGCCTTCCTTCACGCCCTTTTCCAGCGCCGCCTTCTGGGCGTCTGACAGGGAATTCCACTTGTCCAGGTTGATCGCCGTCACGACCGGGTCCCAGCCGCCGAGCGGCAGCGGCATCAGATGGGTGGAGACCTCCCACCAGCCGGCATTGTAGCCCGACCCCGCACCGGTTATGGCACAATCCACGACACCACGCTGAAGGGCACCTGGAACTTCACCGAAGCCGACATTGACACCTTCCGCCCCAAGGGCTTCCAGAAA
>JBCBUA010000032.1:0-21393 GCA_039818365.1 Pseudomonadota bacterium | reverse complement strand
AGGTCATCGAGCGAGCCGATCTCCGCGTTGCAGAAAACCACTTGCGGCGGGTAGGGCGCGATCCCGAGCACCTTGGCGTTGAAGACATCCTTGTAAATGTCGTCCACCATCGGGCGTGCGGCTTCGACCGCCTTTTGCGCAGTCGCGGCATCTGTCGCGATCAGCGGCACATCCAGACCTTCCAGGGCAACGCTGTCGGAGACTGCATAGTCGGCGACTGTCATACCCACATCAAAAACGCCTTGGGACAGCATGCGGAAAACGTCACCTCCGGCGATTCCCATCTGGTCGTGGGTCGTCAAGGCTGCGGACAGGTCGCCGCCGGAAAGTTCGGGCAGTTTTTCGTTCCAGAACGGCGCTTCATACTGCTTGTGCAGCGGCAAGCCGCTCCAACTGCCGACGACGGCGAGTTCTTCCGCCTTGGCGGTCGTGCCGGCCGAAAACGCGATCATTGAAATCGCGGACATCAATACCAGTCTTTTCATGTCGTTCATCCTCTGTTTCTCATTTATTTCAGTTAGTTATCGTTATAGGTGTAAAGCGGTCCGGTTGTCTCCGAGACGCCTGTTATCAGCATCGCTCCGGGGGCATGGGTGATGGAGAGGGGTGGTTTCGATCTCATGATCGCCGCTTGCGGTGTGACGCCACAGGCCCAGAAAACCGGGATTTCGCCCGGTTTGAACGCAACCGCCTCACCCCAGTCCGGTGTGCCCAAATCCCGAATGCCGATGTCGGCCGGATCGCCGACATGGACCGGAGCGCCATGGGCAAGGGGAAACTTTCCGCAAATATCGACGACTTCGCCGATCCGCCCTTCCGGGATCGGGCGCATGGAAACAACCATGCCGCCGGTGAAGGGACCGCTGGGGGCGGTCTCGATGGAGGAAAGGAACATCGGCACGGTCACGTTGCTGTCGATATGTCGCATGGCGATCCCGGCCTTGCGCAATGCGTCCTCGAAGGTGAAGGAGCAACCGATGGCAAAGGCGACGAGATCGGCCCGCCAATCGTCGCAAAGATCGTCGACCTGCCGGTCCAGGACCCCGTTGCGATAAATGTTGTAGCGGGCGGCGTCGGTCCGGATGTCGACGTCCGCGCCAAGACGCGCAATGGCGGGTTCGCCGACACGCGAAACGCCGGCCAGCGGGCAGGGTTTGGGGTTCAGGCGGCAGTAAGTGTGAAAGTCATCGGCGAGGTCCGCCGGGAGGATGGCGAGATTGCACTGGAGATTGCCCTTCGCAAGTCCTGCCGTATGCCCGTTGTAGTGGCCCTCCCGGATCAGCCGGCGCTGGGCTGCAAGGTCCATCTCGAACAGATCGGGAAGCTGTGCGCGCTCGCTGGTCATTTCCACCTCGAAAGTCGGTGGCAAAATGCTGCGGTCTATCTATTATCAAGTCAAATCGTGATTTTTTGTCCAAAGTGATCAATTTTTTTTATCACTTTATGGAGGCACACCATGACTTTTGAGCAACTTAAAACCTTTCTCAGCGTCGCGCGTATGGGCGGCGTGCGCCGGGCGGCGGAACAGTTGAATGTTTCACAACCGGCTGTCTCGACACGGATTTCCAGCCTTGAGACCTATCTGGGCACGGAGCTGTTCAGCCGGGTGTCGACGGGTGTCGTCCTGACGCGCCAGGGCGTTCTGCTGCGGAACCATGCCGAGCAGATCATGGAAATCATGGAGCGCATCAAGGGCGAGGTGATGGCGGATGACAGCGTCAGCAGTCTTTTGCGTCTTGGAGTCGCCGAGACGGTCGCACAAACCTGGCTGCCCGATTTCATCCGGGAGCTGCACAGCCGGTTTCCCAGACTGAAGATCGAGGTTTCGGTCGACATATCCGTGAACCTCAGGGAAATGCTGCTGGACCGGTCTCTCGACCTGACGATGCTGATGGGCCCGGTATCAGAATACAGCGTCGACAATCTGGATCTGCCGCCGTTCGAGCTGTCCTGGTACCGGCCGATCGATCTGCCGGAACCGGACCTGAGCACCACGCCGGTCATCACCTATAACCGGAATTCGCGTCCGCACCGGGAACTGACGCAGGAACTTCGTGACAGATACGGCAGCTCTGCGCAGATCTTTCCGACGAATTCGCTTTCGACCGGGTTCGAGATGGTGGCGTCAGGCATCGGTGTCGGCATTCTACCGCGCGTGCTCGGGCGGCGTCTTGTCGAAGAGAAGCGGATCACGACATTCGATCCTGGCTGGCAGGCAACGCCGCTGCGCTTCACCGCAACCTATATCGGCGAACCCAAGAACGAACTGATCGAACGGGCCGCGCGCATTGCCCAGGAAGTCGCCCGTGACTTTGGCGAGGCGGGATAGGGGCGGTAGCAGAGCAAGAGAATGGGTCTGCAGCACAGGTTCCGCGTCATGGGATCGGCAAAACTGCCGAGTTCAATACGCGCCGGAAACATGCATTTCCCGCCAGTTTCCGGCCACTCCGACGCGTGATGCAAAATTCGGAGCCTTTCTTGCTGCGAAAGTGGAAAAAAGCCTGTTCTGTCTGCAGTTAGCCGATAAGCTAACGCTGCGTTATTTTTTCCGTTTTTGATCAGGGAGGATCATTTCATGCTGAAAAGACTGTTGGTTGCGGCCATTGCGGCCTCACTGCCAGGTCTTGCCATTGCCCAGGACAGCGCCAAGCCGAATGTGCTTGTGATCTGGGGCGACGACATTGGCCAGTTCAATATCAGCGCGATCAATCGCGGCATGATGGGGTACAGGACTCCCAACATCGACAGGATTGCCGCCGAAGGCGCTTATTTCACGGACTGGTACGGCCAGCAAAGCTGTACCGCAGGCCGTGCCGCCTTCATCACAGGGCAGTCGCCCATGCGGACCGGATTGACCAAGGTGGGCCTTCCCGGCGCGCCCGAGGGCATGCAGATCGAGGATCCGACGATTGCCGGCCTGCTCAAGACCCACGGCTACGTGACCGGCCAGTTCGGCAAGAACCATCTTGGTGACCGGGACGAGATGCTTCCGACCAACCATGGCTTCGACGAGTTTTTCGGAAATCTCTATCACCTCAATGCAGAGGAAGAGCCCGAGCACCCGGACTATCCGAAAGATCCGGCGTTCCGCGAAAAATTCGGCCCGCGCGGGGTCATCAAGTCCAGCGCGGACGGGACCATCGAAGACACCGGGCCGCTCACCCGCAAGCGCATGGAAACCGTGGACGAAGAGGTCACGAGCGGCGCGCTTGACTTCATGCAGCGCGCGGTCGACCAGGACAAGCCGTTCTTCCTTTGGTGGAACTCCACGCGGATGCACATCTTCACGCACCTGAAAGACGAAAGCGAGGGTGTGACGGGTTACGGCATCTATGCGGACGGCATGGTGGAACATGACGGCCACGTGGGCCAGTTGCTCGACAAGCTCGAGGAACTGGGCATCGCCGACAACACGATCGTGATGTATTCCTCCGACAATGGCGCGGAAACGTTCACGTGGCCGGATGGCGGCACCACGATGTTCAAGGGCGAGAAAAACACGCAATGGGAGGGCGGCTTCCGTGTTCCGACGCTGATCCGCTGGCCGGGCACCATCGATCCCGGAACCGTCGTCAACGAGATTGGCGCGCATGAAGACATGTTGCCGACCATTCTCGCGGCTGCAGGCGATCCCGACATCAAGGCCCAGTTGCTTCAGGGCGGTGTCGAAGCCATCGGACGCACCTACAAGGTTCATCTGGACGGCTACGATCTCGGACCGGCTCTGCGAGGAGAAGCGGACTGGCCGCGCGAGGAGTTCATCTACTGGACCGATGACGGCTCGGTGGCAGCGCTGCGCTGGAACGACTGGAAGTTCACCTATCTCAAGCAGCACGCGGAAGGCTACAAAGTCTGGACGACGCCGTTCGAGGTCCTCCGGGCGCCCTCGCTGACCAATCTGCGCATGGATCCGTTCGAGCGGGCAGAAGCGGAAGACGCGATGGGATACCAGCGCTGGTGGGTCGAGCACATGTTCGTCTTCGCACCGGCCGGTGCCTATGTCGCGCAGTGGCTTTCCAGTTTCCAGGAATTTCCGCCGCGCCAGAAACCGGGGAGTTTCAACCTCGACAATGTCATGGAAGCGATGACAGCCGGATCACAGGGTAACCAGTAGACCGTGGCAGTTCCAGGCGTTGAAGGGCAGGGCGGCACAGGCCGCCCTGTTTTTTTTGGCAGGAATGGCTTTACGGTTCCGACCGCGCGCAAGTGCCTTTATTGATTTTCACGCACGGCGTTTTGCAAGCTCGCGATAGAGAGCTTCGCGTGACACACCGAGCATATGCGCGATGTGTTGGATCTGCCCTTTTGGCGGGAGTCCGCCATTGTCGGTCAGCCACGCGTCAAGCCGCTCGGACACCGTTTTCAAGGCTCTGATTTCAGACAGCATGCGCGCTTTTTGCAGGGATGCGGCCAATTGAGCGGCCCACAACCCAGCCAAGTCCGGTGAGCTGCGCAGCACGTCGTGAAACTCGAAAGTGGACAGGAACCGAAGGGATGAATCCTGTCTGGCAACGCAATCGCAGTGATAGGCCTGCGAATACGCAGATGCTTCCGCCAGCACCACGCCGCAACCAGCCCGGTTCAGAATAAGAGGCATTCCAGTGCGGGTGTGGCGTACAAGGTCAAGCTCGCCACTCACCACGCAATACATCGAGTGGACGGGGTCGCCTGTTCTGAAGATGGTCTGGCCCGGTTCCAGGTCCACTCGTCTGCCCTTGTCAAAGATGTCGGTGATTTCGCGAAACATGATAGCGATCATATGCCCAGACCATGGCGGCTGCTACTGGCAATCTGAATGCGCATTGGAAGGAAGGTGCAATGTTTGCCAGACTGACCATAGCAGTCGCCTTTGCAGCAGCGATGTTGCCTGTCGCTGCATGGGGGCAGGACCATGGACACAGCCAGGGCCTGACACCTTATGCAGGTTTTCAGGAACGCGAGATCAAAAGCCTATCGGGGAGCGATATCGAAGAGCTGCGCCGGGGCGGTGGCTGGGGCCTTGCTCTTCCGGCGGAATTGAATGGCCATCCGGGCCCCGCGCACCTACTGGAATTGAAGGACGAACTGGAGCTGACACAAGAGCAAGTCGACGCAATCACGCGATTGTTCGCAGTCATGAAGTCGGATGCGATTGCCGCGGGCGAACGCCTGATATCGGCGGAAGCGGCCTTGAGCGATGCCTTCTCCCGCAAAAGGCCGGAAGCTGGCGCGCTCCGCGCGCTCCTTGCGGATGCTGCGCAGGCGAGGGCCGAGCTCCGTTACATCCACTTGTCGCAGCATCTGGCAACACCGGAGATCCTAAGCCGGGAGCAAATCGAGAAATACGGTATCTTGCGCGGGTATGCATCTGATCCGTGTTCGTCGGTGCCGGAGGGGCATGACCCGGACATGTGGCGTCGGCACAATAAATGTGACTAGGTTGCACGCTGCGGGCTTGCTTCCTGGCGGTCCGGGGGAGAGGGCTCCGGCAAATTGCGCAGAAATTCCGGGGCTCTGAAAACAGCCGTGGTCTTCGTGGCGAACATCCGGAACCGAGATTTTTCTTGTAATGTAATAATGTAACATGTAGGCAATGTTGCGTTCCAAAGTCATGTTTTCCGTTTCCGGAGCTCAACCTTGTCAAATCAGAAAACCAGACCCGCCGTCGCCGCACTGATGGGCATCAGCGCACTTGCTTTTGCAGCGTTTGCGATACCGTCGCTGCCCGTCCACGCTGCCGAGAAAACCATGCGCATTGCCGTGCCGTTCGGGCCGAAGAGCAGCGTTCCGGATCCAAGGGCGCGCCAGAACGGCTGGCTCAGCAACCGTGCGGGCGTTTCCGAGACGCTGATCGGGCTCGGCTATGACATGACCATGCAGCCGCGCCTTGCCGAGACCTTCCAGAACCTGTCTCCGACCGAGTGGAAACTGACCCTCCGCAAAGACGTGAAATTCCACGACGGATCGGACATGGCGGCACAGGACGTGAAGGCGTCCTTTGAAAAATTCGACATTGAAGGACATCCGGGACATAACCCGCGTCTTTCCAGGCTGCTCGGTATCGAAAGCATCACGGTCGAAGACGACCACACGCTCGTGTTCAAGACCAAATCGCCGAATTCCGCATTCCTGTGGTCCCTGACCGAACCGTCCGCAGCCGTCCTCAAGGACGGTACCGATGACTTGCCGCTGATCGGTACGGGCCCGTTCGTGTTCGTGATGGCCGAGCCGGACAAGACCTACCAGACACGGAAATTCGCCGACTACTGGGGCGGGGAGCCCAAGCTCGACAAGATCGTGATGGATGCTCTGTCCGATCCGTCCGTCGCGGCGCTGGCGCTGCAGGCCGGTGACGTCGATCTGGTAACCAACTATCCGGAGCCGGATTTCGCGGCCCTCAAGGAAAAAGGCGAGGGGCAGCTGTTTTCCAATCCGACCACACGTCTCTTCTTTTTCCAGGTCCGGACTGCAGACGGCCCCATGGCGAATGACGCGCTTCGCACGGCGGTCTCACTCGGCCTTGACCGCGAGACGATTGTTGCCGCCTCCCTGAACGGTGTTGGCGGTGAAGTTGCAAACAGTCTCTTTCCCGCGACGATGGCCTCCTGGACCAATGGCGACCTTGCGCTCGACTACGACCCGGAAAAAGCCAAGGCGCTTCTGGACGAAGCCGGGATCAAGGACACCAATGGCGATGGCAATCGGGAGCTGGACGGTGAGGAAATCTCGCTGAAGATCCGGTCCTATGAAGGACGTGCCGCCCTGCGCCCGACCCTGGAAATCACGCAGGCGTTGCTTCAGCAGATCGGCATCGGAGCCGAAATCGCAATGGGCGAGTATGATGCCAACAATGAAGCCCTGAAAGCCGGCCAGATCGACATGCATCTTCAGGCCTGGGGCACCGCCCCGCAGGGCGATCCCGACTATTTCCCGAGCACATTGGTGGAATCGGGTGTCGGATACAACTTTTCCGGTTATTCGAATGACGAACTGGACGGGCTGTTGAAGAAAGGCCGCGCGGATTTCGACGATGAGGTTCGCAAGGACCACTACGACCGCATTCAGGAAATCATCAATGCGGACTTGCCGCTGATCCCGGTCTTTCACAAAACACAGGTATCGGTCGGAAACGGCAAGGTGCAGGGCTACAATATCCACCCCGCAGAAACCTATCTCGTGACCCCGGATCTGACACTTGCCGAGTGATGACAAAGACCTTCTGAGACTTGAAAACCTGTCGGCCCGCATCGGCCGGCAGGTGCTTTTGAATGATGTCAGTCTGAATGTCGCTTGCGGCGAATGCCTGGCGGTCGTTGGCGGTTCAGGGGCAGGGAAATCCACCCTGTTGCGCTGCCTGATGGGCTTGACCCGTCCGGCAAGACCGTTCGCGGGCCGGCTGACATTCAACGGCCAAACCATCGATTTCGCAGACTCGGGCAAGACAAAACGGCCGGCCGGGATCGGTTACGTTCCGCAGAACCCGGACCATGGGTTCGATCCGCTCAAGCGCCTTGCCTGGCAATGGGGGCAGGCGGCCAGGGTTGTCACCGGCCGTACAGGAATTTCCGGGGCGCAGGCACAGCTTCTTCAAGAGCTTGGACTGAAGCCGTTCGAAAGGCACTTTCCCCATGAATGGAGCCGCGGCATGCAGCAGCGGCTCCTGCTGGCCATGGCCCTGATGGGGGAGCCGAAGCTGCTTGTGCTGGACGAACCGACATCGGCGCTTGATCCGCTGATTGCCGCCCAGGTTCTGCGCGCGGTGATGCGGCACGCCGGAAAACGCGATATCGCGGTTCTGATCGTCACGCATGACCTCTCGCTTGCCGCGAGATATGCGAACAGTGCCGTTATCATGAATGCGGGCCGCGTGGTTGAAAGCGGTGAGACCGCCCGTTTGCTGAAAGAACCGCAATCGGACTATGGCCGCCTGCTTGTGCAACACCGGGACTGGATGAGCCTCGAAGGCGCCCATGGGCCGCGTTCCATTGCCGCGGAATAGCTTGAAATGCTGCGTGTCGACAAACTTGACATAACCATCGGCGGGAAGCCGATCCTTGAGGACGTTTCCCTCGCGGTCGAGCAGGGGCAAACGCTCTGCATCGCAGGGGAGAGCGGATCTGGAAAAAGCAGCCTGCTGAAAGCGATAAACGGTTTGATGCCGGCGCGGTTCGACAGGATTTCATTTCGTGGGACCGGTGATCCTGACGTGCTGCACGAGGAAAAATGGCGCGGCAAGCCCGGCCTGACGGGCAGCCGATGGGTGATGCAGGACCCGATTGCAGCCTTGAACCCGAAGCGGACACTGGGCGCGTCAGTCGGCGAGAGCCTTCATCTGAAAAAGCCCTCTGCTGCCGATCTTTCGAAGGCGGTTTCGGCCGCGCTTGCCGATGTCGAGTTGCCTGCCGTGATGGCGATGCGCAAGCCCTCCGAAGTCTCCCTTGGGCAGGCCCAGCGCGCCTGCCTTGCCCGTGCGCTGATCGCCCGGCCGGCGCTCATCTTCTTCGACGAACCGCTCAGCGCTCTCGACGCAATTGTTCAAAAGCAAATAGCGGCGACCATGAAACGTATTCAGGAGCGGTATCGCATCACGTTCGTGATCGTGACCCATGACCTCGGATTCGCGGCCGCCTTCGCCGACCAGATGCTGGTGCTCCGGAACGGAAAGGTGGAAGCCTGCCAGCCTGCGAAATTGTTTTTTGACAGGCCGGCCAGCCGGTATTGCATGGACCTGATCGAGGCCGCGCGGGATCTGGGAAGTTTGCCGCAGGCTTCGGCGAAAGCACACAGCCACGCAGAGGCGTCGCCATGACCAACAGGACCTTTCGTCTTTCCGGCGCGCTCGGCTCGCTCACGAAAAGGGTGTCCGGCCTGATGGCTGTCCTTCTCGGGGTCAGCTTCATCACATTCACGATGACCTATTTCGCGCCCGGCGACAAAGCGGCAGCGATTGCGCACGCGCGCTATCCCGAAACCCAGAGTTTTCCGCCGGAAATCCTGGAAGGCATTCGCGAGGAGTTTTCGCTGAACGAGCCCTTCCTGGTCCAGTTCTTCCAATGGCTCGGGCGGTTTGTCCAGGGAGATTTCGGCAACTCGTTTGCGTCCAACACTCCTGTCTGGGACGTCTTTGCCACCAATATCACCGAAACACTGACGCTGACCGCCGTCTCACTGGTTCTCGGTCTGGCCGTCGCATTCTGCCTGAGCGCCGTTTCGGTCTGGCTTCCGGGCAGTCTCGCAGACCGGCTGGCCGTCGCGCTTGCCTCGATTGGGGCCGCTATGCCGAATTACTGGCTCGGCCTCTTGCTAATCCTACTTTTTGCCGCGCATCTCAACTGGTTGCCGGCCTACGGAACCGGGACGCCTGCGCATATCGTTCTGCCTGCCGTGACGCTGGCCTTCTGGATCACGGCGTCGCAGACGCGCCTGTTGCGGGCATTTTTCCTGGAGGCTAAATCGTCTCCCTACATCGAAACTCTCCGGCTGCGCGGCGTCAGCGAAAGTGAAATCTTCTGGCGTCATGTCATGCGCCATGCGGCGGTTCCGGCGCTTACCATGATCGGACTGGATGTGGCTGCCCTGCTTGAGGGAACGGTGATCGTCGAGCTGACATTTGCGCGCGGCGGCGTCGGATCGCTGCTGGCCGGGGCCGTGCTGTCGCGGGACTACCCGATGGTGCTGTTTCTGGTGATGTTCTTCGCGCTTGTCTATGTCGTGATCAACTCCCTGATCGAGATCATCCAGGACGCCCTGGACCCCAGAACCAGCCTCCTGGGCTCCGCGTCCCCGGCAATCGAACGCGAGGCCCGGTCATGAGCGTTGCAGACAGTTCCATGCTCGCCGAGCCGGTCGACCTGAAGCAAAAGCTGCAAAGCCGCAGTCTGAAAAGATTTCTCGCCGGTCTGGGCGTCGGATTGCTTTTTCTCGGCGTGCTGGTCTCAGCCGGGTTCTACTTCACACCCTACGCACCCAATGCGCCGGACTTCCTGAACCGGCTCTCGCCGCCATCGGCAGCGCACTGGTTCGGGACGGATCAACTTGGCCGTGATGTCGCAACAAGGTTGCTCTACGGCGGTTTGTGGTCCGTTGGCCTTGCGCTCCTGATCACCGTCTTCGGTGCGATCGTCGGTACCGTCATCGGTCTGGCGGCCGGCCATTTCGGCCGTGTTGCCGATGCCACCTTGATGCGCGTGACCGACAGTTTCTTTGCCTTTCCGGAGCTGATTGCCGCCATCACCATTGCCGGTGTGCTCGGGCCAAGCACGGCAAACATGGTGCTGGCGCTGATCCTTGTCGGGTGGATGCGGTTCGCGCGCCTGGCCCGAGGCCTGAGCGTGGAGATTGCGCATCGCGACTTTGTCACCCAGGCGAGGCTCAACGGCTTGCCGTCCCGGCTGATCCTCTGGCGACACATTCTGCCGAATGTCGGTCCCAGTCTGCTGGTCTTGTGGACCAATTCCTGGTCGCGCACCATCCTGTCGATCTCCGGTTTGAGCTTCCTTGGTTTTGGTGTACAGCCACCGAATGCGGAGTGGGGGGCCATGCTGCTCGACGGCAAGGCCTATATGCAGACGGCTCCGCATCTCATGATCTTTCCGGGCCTTGCTATTCTCACAAGCGTTCTGGCCATCAACCTGACCGGCGATCAACTGCGCGACCTCCTCGGCAGCGGCAGCGCAACTTCGGATTAAAAAAATGTCGATTGATTTCAAAGGCATCAGCCTGAGGGTCGGGGCCACGTTCTTCTTCACGCTGATGGTGCTTTTCATCAAGTGGCTTTCCGACGAGATACCCGTCGGCCAGGTCGTGTTTTTCCGAAGTGCATTCGCCCTGATCCCCCTTGTCCTGTTTCTGATGTGGACACGGGATTTTCCCTCCGGGCTCGGCACGAAACGGCCGGGCGGACATGTGGCCAGGTGCATCCTGGGCTGCCTTGCCATGTTTGCCAGTTTTGCGAGCCTGAAGTACCTGCCGCTGTCTCACGCGTCGATCATTGGCTACATGGCCCCGATCCTTGCCGTTGTGCTGGCCGGGTTCCTGTTGAAGGAAAGCGTCAGCGGCGCGCGCTGGTTCGGCGTGTTGTTCGGTTTTCTCGGCATGCTGGTGCTGGTCCTGCCGACGGCGTCGAGCGCAAATGTCGACGTGACCTACCTGACGGGTGTTGGCCTGGCTTTGGCGATGGCGATCCTTACGGCAGGTGCAAAGATCCAGATCCGCAGTCTCGCGCTGACCGAGAACGCTGGTGCGATCGCCTTTTATTTCGCGCTGACCTGCACGCTTGCAGGGCTTGCGACCCTGCCGTTTGCGTGGGCAACACCGAGCTGGAACCAGCTCGGCCTTCTGGTCTGTACCGGTTTTGCCGGGGGGATCGCGCATATCATGATGACCCTGAGCTACCAGTACAGCGAGATCTCGAAACTGGCTGCATTCGAATACCTTGCGCTGGTTTTCGCGGTGATCGCCGATGCGCTCTTCTTCGACATCCTTCCCGAACCCGCCTTTTATGCCGCGGCCGCCTGCATCGTCTGCGCAACGCTCGTGGTGGCGCTGAAAGACAGGACGCCGAAGCCGTCAACGGCCTAGGGTCAGGATCGATGGAATGAACAACCCGCACAAGAATGCCCGCACCGGTTGCCAGCTTCTGGCGCGGGCTGGCCTGCTTGGCGCACCCCGACATCCTAAGGACGTCTGCTTGGCAATTCTACGAGTGGCCAGCCAGGAGCGCGTTGGATAAACTCTTTAAATCGTTACGTGAAAACGAGCATGCCACGTGAAGGGGCGGCGGATATGCCGTTTCGAACGGATTATCCTGTCCGTGCGGCCGGCGTGGCACATGCGCACATCTTCGATGGAGCCGGAGCGCGATGCCAGGGGAAAGTGGGACAACCCGATGATGTATTTCGCTCTTTTTGTCCTGATCGTTCTGGGTGTGTCGGCCATCGCGATCTGGGTGTTTCTCGCGGTCGCACCTGGACGCATTGCCGACCAGCGCGGACATCGGCATGCGGATGCCGTGAGGGTGTGCGGTTACTGGGGTGCACTGACACTTGGTCTTCTGATGCCGCTTGCCTTCATCTGGGCCTACGCGGATGGGACGTCCGGGCCGGCAGACCGTGATGCGGGAAACCAGGCATGATTGTCTTCCTCACGCTCTGTTACTGTGCGCTTCTCGCCGGTCTGGTGAAATTCCGTGTCGTGCCGTTCAACACGTTCTGGAAGCTCTCGCCCGTTCTCTGGATGGCCGGGCTTTTCGTGGTCCTGTTCATTCCCATGCAGTGGGGAGCGCCTTCAGGTCCGATCCGGCTTTACCAGAATGTCGTCGAGATTGTGCCCAATGTCACGGGTGAAGTGACCGAGGTCCCTGTCGAACCGCTGGTGCCGATCGCGGAAGGCGCGGAACTCTTCAAGATTGATCCGACGCCGTTCCATGCAGCCGTCGACCAGAGCCGCGCTGCGCTGGCCGAAGCCCGCCAGGCCGTGCCGCAACTGGGTGCATCCCTTGACGCTGCCAGGGCGGCGGTCGCAGAAGCCGAGGCACTGCGCGACCGGTCAAAGGACGAATACGAGCGCCTTCAGACCGCCAACGAAAATGCGCGGTCGGCCGGGAACAGGAGCCTGGCGTTCAGCGAGAGCGACGTCGAGCAACGCCGGCTCACCTATGTCGCTTCGGAAGCGTCTCTTTCGCGCGCGCTTGCAACGGAAGAACAGGCGAGGCTGGCCTACAATTCGAACATAGACGGTGTCAACACGACCGTGGCGCGTCTGGAAGCGGAGTTGCGCCGGGCTGAATTCAACCTCGAAGAGACAATCGTGCGTGCGCCGTCCGACGGCTTTGTCGTCAGCCTGACCCTTCAGCCGGGACAACGTGTTGCCAACCTGCCGCTTCGTTCCTGGATGGCGTTTGTACCCTTTGAACAGCGCCGTCTCGTGGTCGCCGTCCCGCAATCCCGGTTGCGTTTCGTGCGCCAGGGACAAGACGCCGAGGTCACGTTCGCGCATTTCCCGGGGCAGGTTTTCGAGGCGGTTGTCGAGGAGGTCATTCCCATAAATGCGGCAGCCCAGGTTCCACCGAACGGGGTGCTGCCTTCGCTGGCTCAACTCTCCGGTCCCAACGAATTGATGGGCGTTGTTCTGCAACTGACAGACGGTGCTGACCTTTATTCCGAAATCCCCGCCGGCGCCGGCGGAACAGCCGCGATTTACACAAATTCGGTCCAGCCCACGCATATCATCCGGAAAGTGATGATCCGGATGGATGCCTGGCTGAATTACATCATCCCGAATTGAGCGCGTTGATTGATGAACCACCCTTTTCCCAAAACAGTCTCGCGAAACCGGAATCGTGAATGTCCTGTTTTGCCTGGAGCCCAAAGTCCTTTCGCGACCGGACATCTTGAAAGAGAATGCAGCCGTGACGTTGCCATGCGCCTGGCTAGCTGGTTGAGCGACGGTCAGAGCATCGGGCGACAAGAGTGCGTCATTTGACCGGATCTCCTTTGTCTGCTGAGGAGGGGGATTGCGCGCCGAGGTGTTTCCCACCACGCGTGCGATACAACGATGTCAGCGGGCAAAAGAGACCGGCCCTTCGGGTGATGGAAAGCAGCCCATCGGCGGCGTTGCGCCGCTTGCCCGTTACACCGCATCGCTCTGCGCGACGCGTCTTGCCAAATGAGCTGCTTTCCAACATCAAATGGTGCAGACTTGTCGCCCGATGCTCTTTGGAAAGCGCAGGCTAGAATGACATCAGAGACCGCCTTTGTTTTTGTACTGATCGGCGTCGCGGCCGTCCTCATGGCGAGCAACCGCGTGCGTTACGATCTCGTTGCACTGATGGTGGTTCTTGCGCTGGTGCTGGGAAACGTGCTGACCGTCGGTCAGGCCCTGTCCGGGTTCGGCAGTTCCGTGGTCATCCTGGTTGCCTGCCTGCTTGTCGTCGGCGAAATGCTGCAGCGGACCGGGGTGGCGCGGTCGGTCGGCGACCTGATCCTGAAACGGGGCGGATCGAACGAAACCCGGCTCATGATCCTCTTGATGGTGAGCGCCGGTTTTCTCGGCAGCGTGATGAGTTCCACCGCCGTTGTCGCGATTTTCATCCCGATCGTTTTGCGCATTGCCGCGGAGACCGGGCTGGACAAGTCGCGCATGCTTTTGCCGATGTCCTATGCGGCCCTGATCAGCGGCATGCTGACACTGATTGCAACGACGCCGAACCTTGTCGTCAGCGATGAGCTGGTGGCGCAGGGCTATGAGGCTCTGGGTTTCTTTTCGTTCTTCCCGCTTGGCGTCATCATCCTCGCCGCGACAATCGCCTACATGCTGCTGTGGGGCCGTCACCTGCTCGGGTCGCGCGAACCGGCCAAGACGACAAGGCGCAAGCGTCCGGCCCGCGCGGCGGCCGAACTCTGGACAACCTACAAGATCGGAGGGGAGGTCTACGACTACTGGATCGGCGGGCCGGTCTCCATGGACGAGATCCGTGAATTCAGGGCCCAGGGCGTGAACTTCGTTGCCCGCCGCCGCCGGGACCGAAACCGGGAGCGGGAGACGGTTCTTTTTCGCGACGGCATGGAACTGCGGCGCGACGATCTGGTTCTCGTCAACGGACCGCAGGAGGTCTTGGATGACATCGCCGCACGGCCGGATTTTACCCGCAGGTCGGCGCTCGGTGTCCGGGCGGAGGACTGGCAGGACAGCCTTGGCATTGCCGATGTCATGGTGCACCCGGAAGCAACGGTCATCGGTGAAAAGCCGGAAGAGGCCCTGTCGCATGATGCGCGTGAACTGGATGCGCTCGGCTTCCTGCGCGCGGGAGAACCGGTCGAAGACGTGAAGGAGACACCGCTGAAGGCGGGCGACCGGCTGCTTGTGCTCGGTCCCTGGGACGAACTCGACACGCTGGTGGAACAGCGGGACGATTTCGTGCTGCTGGCCTATCCCAAGGAGCGGCAGGATGCGGTGCCAAATCTGCCGAAATACGGGGTTGCCGTCGCCATTCTGGGCGCAATGGTCGTCCTGAGCGCGCTCAATCTCGTCCCGGTCACTGTCGCCGTGCTGCTGGCCGCTCTTGCCGCGATCCTGTTCAGGACCATGAGTGCGGAAGACGCCTATGCATCCATCAGCCTGCCGACGCTTGTCCTGATCGCGGGCATGCTGCCGCTGGCAAATGCCCTTGAGGTGACGGGAGGCTCGGAACTGATTGTCGGCTTCCTTCTGGATGTGGTCGGAGAGGCGAACCCGAGCGTCATGGCCGGAGCCCTGTTCCTCCTCACGGCTCTGCTTGGCCTCGTGCTGTCCAACACGGCCTCGGCGGTGCTTGTCGCGCCGATCGCGATCACGGCAGCCGAAACGATGCAGGTCTCGCCGTATCCCTTCGCGATCTCCGTGCTGATTGCCGCATCGGCAGCCTTTTCCACGCCCGTCTCGACACCGGTTGTCACGCTGGTCGTCACCCCGGGCGGGTACGCCTTTTCCGACTTTCTCAAACTCGGCATCCCACTCACGATCCTCACCGGCATCATCACTGTTTTCACAGCGCCGATGTTCTTCCCGTATTGAGACGGGGCAGGGATGCCAGTTCCCGGGTCCGTTGCCTGCTGGCCCGGTCAGCCTTGGCAGGACTTTGTTTCTGCCGCAAACTGGCGTGAGCCGCGAAGAGCATGCATCTGGGAGTGAACACCATGGACACGGTCTTGGTCGTGGGTGGAAGGACCACGGGTCTGATGATGGCATCGGAACTGGCAAGACGCGGTATCCCGGTGCGATGCATCGACAAGTCTCCCGGCATCGACCCGCATGTCAGGGCGAACCTCCTGCATTCGCGTACGCTGGAAATCTTTCAGGGGCTTGGGCTCGACACGCAGGCGACCCTTGGCTCCGTCGCAGAGGTCGGCTTTGCGTTTTACCGGCAGGGGCAGCGCGTTGGGGAGAGCCCGCATGCTCCGATCGCTTCTCCGTTTCCCTTCGGCATGTCGCAGTCGCAGGCGCATACCGAGGCCGTTCTTGAGGCCCATCTCGAGGCGCTGGGGGGCGAGGTCGAGCGGGATGTGTGGCTCACCGCACTTGCCCAGAACGAAGACGGCGTGAGCGTTACCCTGCAACATGGCGGCGGACGGGAAGAAACCGCCCGGTATCAGTGGGTGATTGGCTGTGACGGGGCCCACAGCGCGGTGCGCCACCTGATCGGTGCGACGTTTCAAGGCGACGCCGATGACATTCCCTATATCCTCGGGGATGTCCTGATTGACGGGGACGACGACCTGGAACCCGACAAGGGGCACGTCTTCTTTCACGATGATGGGGTCCTGTTCGCATTCACCAGGCTGCCGGGCAACAGACACTTCCTCGTCGCCAGCCTGGCAAGGGACGCCAGCACGGTGGGCACGCCGGCGCTTGAGCAGTTACAGGCCATCGTTTCGGAGAGAGCCGGAGCGTCCTTGCGACTTCACGATCCGCAGTGGCTCGGCTTCTTCCGCATCAGTTACCGTCTTGTGCCGACCTACCGGCAAAAGAGGATCTTCCTGGCGGGCGATGCCGCCCACGTCCACAGTCTGCTGGCCGGCCAGGGCATGAATACGGGGATCCAGGACGCCCACAATCTGGCCTGGAAACTGGCGCAGGTCGTCAAGGGAAGGGCATCTGCCGCGCTTCTTGACAGCTACGAGACCGAGAGAAGGACCGTTGCGGAGGAAGTCGTTGATACAACGCGAAAAATAACGGAGACGATGGAGAGCTACACGGATCTGCCGGTGTCCGACCGGGAGACCTTCATCGCGCATCTCTACACTCCGGACGCGGCGCGTCTCGACGCGGCGCGCCATCTGCAGGAAGTCGACCTCGATTACAGCGCCAGTCCGCTCAGCTTGTCGCCTTCCGAAGACTTTCAGAGCGGCCCGAGGCCCGGAACCCGCGCCCCGGATGCGACGGATCTTGTTTTCACCGGGCAGTCAACGAGCCTTTTCAAACTGCCCGTCGACGATCAGTTCAGGCTATTCTTCTTTTGCGGAGCTTCAGGTCCGCCGCCTGTCGAGGCGATCCGGGATGCCGTAGCTGCATCCGGGCGTTTCCACGACTGGCTGACGCCGTACATTGTCGCAGACAAACCGGTTGGCGGCCTGTTTCCCGGCTGTGCGGTGATCATCGACCAGACGCAAACCATGCACCGGGTCTACGGTGCTGACGGCCCGTGCATTTATCTGGTGCGTCCGGACGGCTACGTGGCCTACCGCAGTTTTGACCTGACGAGCGTTGGCACCTATTTCGAGCAAGCGGGCCTTGCCCTTGGATGACCAAACGAAGCGTGCCTGGGCATCGCTGTGCCGTTTGTTGAAACCGGAGCGCGGCAAATCAGCGTGATATCAGGTCCATGACCGGATGGACGATTTCAGCTGTTGACGCCGGGCCGGAAGCGGTAGTGGCCGGTAACCGGGAAATCGAACAGGCTGTCTTCCAGGCGGGTACCCGCGCCGATGTTGTGAATGACGAGCGGGCGCTTGCCGTCCTGAGACCGGTAGTGGGTCACGATGGCAATATGCGGCAGGTTGCCGGGGAGCACCTGGGAGACGAGATCACCGGGCAGATAACCCGACGGATCATTGCTCACGGGACGCGATGCTGCCTTGCGCTCGAAAAAGACCTTAAGGTTTGGAACACGGCGGTGGTCGATATTCCGGTCAGGCCGCTTCAGGCCCCAGATCTTCGGATAGGCGTTGAAATCGCGTTTCATGTCCGCGTTGACTTCTTCCTGCAGGTCGAAGCCGAAGGCGTCACGATAGGCGCGGATGATGACATCCGTGCAGACGCCGCGCTCACGGGGGAGGTCGCCGTTCGGAAAGGTCAGGCCCACATACGCGGGATCGTAGATGACCGTAACGCCGATCTGGTCTTCGGCAGCCGCAATCAGCTTTTCAGCCCAAGGGTCGGCCTCCAGCGGATCACGCTGAAAATTGATCCGGACCAGAGGCTCCCTGTCGCGCACGATTGCATCCTGCGCGATCTGCAGGCCGGCTTCCAGATGTCCCGGGATCATGGCCGCCGTCGCCAGACCGCCTCCGGCAACACATCCCGCCCCGATCAGAAACTCTCTGCGCTTCATCCGCCATCCATTTTTCTCGCCCGCTCTCTGAAATAAGCGGATTCTGAGTCAGGAATGGGGCGGCAGGGAACATTTGTGATGCATGGCCTGCATACCGGTCTCGGTTGTGATGCCGTAAAGAGAGAAGGCCAAGATCAAGCCTATCTTGGGTTGCGTCGCTTATGTATATTTATTGTTGTCAGGTTTTTGCTCTTAAGGGTGGGGGAGAACAATATGATTGCTTCTGACAATTTGAGTGCACTGAAACGTTGTTATGAACTTTGGAACGAGACCAAGGGTGAAAGCGTCGATGCGTGGCTGGATCTCTTTGACGACACGGTGGATTTCCGGTCTCTTGCCATGGCACGTGAGCCGAGCGTCGATTTTACCAAACCCTGCTGCAGCAAGAACGAGGTGATCCAGTATCTTTCCGGCCTGAAAGCCGACTGGTCGATGGAGCACTACACGATCGATGAATATGTCGTCGACGGAGACCGGATCTGCGCATATGGCTCAACCGCCTGGACGAACAGGAACACCGGCACATTACTGGACACGCCGAAACTTGACTTCGTAAAGTTCAAGGACGGGAAGATCGTTTTCTTCTACGAGTTTTATGATACGGCGGGGCTGATATCGGCGGCCGGAGGCTGACACGGGCACCCGTGACGGCCGCGCGCAACGGGTTCGATGCCTTGCCGGACGGCAACCAGGCTGAAGTGGACGCTGACCCCGGAAACGCCCGGGTTTCTGCCAGTTGGCGGACGTCACCGGGTCCTGTGTGCGTCAGACCTTGAGCATGCCTTCAAGCAACAGGCGCGTTGCCTTTTCATAGGCCTCGCGGTCCTCGCCGTTGGCGATTGCGAGTGCGGCCCTGTCGAAGGCGGAGGACAGCAGATCGGCGAGAGGTTCCAGTGGAACGCCCTTGAGCGCGCCGTGTTCCGATGCGTGCCGAAGGCCCTCAAGGATCGTGGCCCCACCGGTTTCGCGGTCTATCGCTGCCATCTCCTCCACGCCCAGAACGGCAGGGCCTTCAAGCAGCAAGATCCGCGCCCGGCCGGGATGGGACATGGCCGAGAAATAGGCCTTTGCCCCGGCCATGAAGGCATCCAGCGGGGACTGGCCCGTATCGGTGTCTGCGTCAATTTCCTCAGCGATAGCGCGGGATTCCTGATGCACCAGCGCGCGCATGAGGTCCGCCTTGTCCCTGAAGTGGTGATAGAGCGCGCCCCGCGTGACAGCCGCCAGTTTCACGATCTCCGGCGTTGCGGTTTCCGCATATCCCTTGTCCACGATCAGCCGTCTTGCGGCCTCCAGCAGGGCGGTTTTCGTCTCCGCACGGCGCTCGGCCTGTGTACGGCGTGATTTTTCCTCTTGCATACATGCAGCCTGTATGTTTATTTATTTTACAAACATACTGTATGTTTTTTTGATGCGCCTGGAAAGCCCTTTCCGAAGGAAATCGGGTGCGGTCATCGGCGAGCAAAAGTTGGAGGACGCAATGAAAACGACGCAATACTATCCCGTTCTGATGTCGGACGATGTCAGCGGCACAGCCGCATTCTACAAGGAACACTTCAGGTTCAAGGCTGTCTTTGAAGCCGACTGGTACGTTCATCTTCAATCAGAGGAAGACGAAAAGGTGAATCTGGCAATCATGGACAAAACCCATGAAACCATTCCGGCGATCGGCCGCGGCAACGCAGTAGGGGGGCTTTTGCTCAACTTTGAAGTGGAGGATGTCGATGCAATCTACGAGACCCTCAGCCTGAAGGGACTGCCGATCCTTCTGGAGCTCAGGGACGAACCATTCGGCCAGCGCCATTTCATCACGCACGACCCCAACGGCGTCATGATCGATGTTATCAAGCCGATCCCGCCAAGTGCGGAGTTTCTTGCCCAGTTTTCTCCCGAAGCCGTCCCCGTGTGATCCGGGAGGTCAGCGTTGCTGACAGCCTGTCAGGGCCTGACGCGCGTGAATGCTTAAGCGCAGGGAAAGATGCCGATTGCCGGTCAGGATGCGACCGGTGGGCAACTGCTGCTCTGTTCGGCACGCGATTTCAGGCCCTGAAGGCTCTGCATCGTGTTCGGATTGCCGGGCAGCACGAAGCTCTGCTCGAGCGCGGTGCGGACATTGTTGATGACGGCCAGGTCCTGAACCGCGAGCGTCTGACACTGGTTTCCGGTAAAGCGCACGCGAATGCGAATGACCCGGTCGCCATTGTCCGAGGGGCCGAATTCACTGTCCAGTGCCGGGTTTTCACCTGCCATCGGCCGTTCCAGAATGACCATGTTCGGCTGATCCTGGAGAACGGCCGTTCCTCTCTCCCTGGCGCTTGATACCAGTGCCGCTCTGACCGTGCCCGGGTCGGCAGCGATGTTGACGCTCTGAGCACCTGCGGGAACATCAAGCCGGGGCTGGTTGCCGAGTGAGGCCGACTGGTTGGACGAAGACTGGCAAGCGGCGAGAAAGAGGGCGCAAAGGCTGAAGATGACAGGGTGTCGCATTGAGCAGTCCAAAATCCAGAAGATGTGGTTCAACAGGTGATCTCACCTGTTTCTAGTCCATGTCGCGTCCCTGATACAACTGCACTGTGAGATTCTCACGTTTCCTTGTTGTCGGACGACTGGACAAGGCGTGCGTTGTACTTGTTGCCGCGACACCTGATGAAGTCTCGTCAGAACCGGTCACCTGTCTTGAAGCCTCCGCCGCCAAAGCTGCCGCCGCGCTTGAAGCCGCCGCCGCCGAAACCACCGCTCCGGCCGGACCTGCGCCCTGCACGGCCGAAACCACCCATGGATTTGGGCAGCCCGGTGCCGTTCGGAAACGCCACCTTGCGGCCGCGCGGCTTGCGCCGCTTGTGCGATCGCTCCGCGCGGGCCCAATAATCGGCGCCGGTGATCGCCCCCTTGACGAGTTCGCCCAATAGGACCGTGGTCAGCTTGTCGTCGGAAAAGGTCGATTCCCAGCTGCCATAGCCTTTCGAGCGGAAGCGCTTGATCACGTCGGCAAGCTCCGCCCGCCGGCGGCCGATATCACGTTGCAGTTCGCGGTCCTGCCGGATTTCCCGGGCGACCTGTTCCACACGCTCCCTGAAGTCTTCGATGCGCTGCACGATCTTTTCGTCCTCGGGGGAGGGCGTATCGATGGCAGCCTGCCAGAGGTCGTTCAGGTCGTCCGACTTGAGCGACACCGACAAATGCTCCTCGGCCTTCTGAAAATCGGCGTCTTCGCCGCCTGAAAACTCGGCCAGCGCGCCTGACAGCGTATCGATCTGCTGTTCCAGCTTCTCGACTTCGGCATCGATCTGCTCGATCTCGTCGCTATAGGATTCGATCGCGCCGAC
>JBCBUA010000031.1:0-30386 GCA_039818365.1 Pseudomonadota bacterium | reverse complement strand
ACGGTTCTTCTGCAGACATCGGTGATCGGCCTGCTCGGGATCGGCATGACGATGGTCATCA
Source organism: Pseudomonadota bacterium (assembly GCA_039818365.1). Lineage (GTDB taxonomy): Bacteria > Pseudomonadota > Alphaproteobacteria > Rhizobiales > Stappiaceae > Roseibium. The sequence goes on along the minus strand of JBCBUA010000031.1, from coordinate 30,325 downwards.
TCACCGGGGGCATAGATCTCAGCGTCGGCTCCGTCCTGGCGCTGTCGGGTGTCGTGACCGGTCTTTCCATCAAGGCGGGCGTTCCGACCGCCCCGGCCATGGGGCTGGGGATCGTCGCCGGGGCGTGTTGCGGCCTCGTGAACGGTTTTGTCATCACCAAGATGCGGATCACGCCTTTTGTCGCAACGCTCGGGATGATGCTGATTGCGCGCGGTGTCGCGTTGCAGCTGACGGGTGCCGCGCCGATTTCGCGGCTTGGAGAAGCTTTCGGGATTTTGGGGAACGGGTCCCTTTTCAGGATCGTGGAGAAGACCGGCGGCATTTTCCCGAAGGTGGTGTTTCCGGGTATTCCCTATCCCGCGATCCTGCTGGCGGTCGTGGCAATCGCTGCCGCCTATCTTCTGAACAAGCGGCAGTCCGGCCGTCATATCTATGCGACCGGGTCAAACGAGGAGGCGGCGCGCCTCGCCGGTGTCCTGGTCGACCGGACAAAGATCTTCGCCTACACGCTGTCGGGCGCCCTTGCTGGCCTTGCGGGCAATGTCCTGATGTCCCGGCTCGTGACCGTACAGCCGAATGAAGGGGTGATGTACGAGCTTGACGCGATCGCCGCAGCGGTGATCGGCGGCGCTTCGCTCATGGGCGGGGTCGGCAATATCTCCGGCACCATGATCGGCGCATTCATCATCGGCGTCCTGCGCAACGGCCTCAACATGGCGGGTGTTTCCGCCTTCATCCAGCAAATCGTGATCGGGGTGATCGTCATTCTGGCGGTCTACATCGATCAGATCCGAAACCGGCGCTGACAAGCCGGACAACCAACAAACGTGTCTTCAACCGGAGGGAATAAACCATGAAAAAGCTGATTTCGACCATGATGATGGCAAGTGCACTGGTGCTGACGGGCGCCGTGGCACAGGCCGGTGAAATCGCAGTCATCGTCAAGACGACCAACTCGAATTTCTGGCAGAACGTGAACAAGGGCGCCAGCGCCGCGATCAAGGGGCAGGAAGCGCATACGATGAGCTTCAACGGTCCTGCTTCGGAATCCGCGATCGCCGATCAGGTGAGCCTTGTTGAAAACGCGATCAACCGCGGCGTTTCAGGCATCGTTCTTGCTCCATCCGATCCCGAGGCGCTGACCCCGGTCGTCAAGAAAGCCTTCGAAGCCCAGATCCCGGTCGTCATCATCGATTCCGGTCTGGCGGACAACGCCAAGGAATACTACCAGGCGTTCCTCTCCACCGACAATTGCGCGGCCGGCAAACTGGTTGCCGACAAGATGCTGTCGGAAGTCGGCACCAAGGGCAAGGTTGCCGTGATGTCCTATGTTGCCGGGGTCGGGTCCGAGATTGGCCGGGTCGGATGCTTTGTCGAGCACATCAACGAGAAGTCCGACATTGAAATCGTCGGCCCGTTCTATTCGCAGTCGCAGATGGCAACCGCTCTCAATCAGACAACCGATGTTCTGGCTGCCAATGACGACCTCGTCGGTATCTTCGGCGCAAACGAGCCGACGGCCATCGGCATGGGACGCGCGATCGTTCAGGCGGGCAAGGCCGGCAGCATCACGGCGCTCGGTTTTGACGGCAATTCCGATCTGCAGGACTTCGTGCGCGACGGCACGCTTGCAGGCACCGCCGTGCAGGGGTCTTTCCAGATGGGTGAACTGGGCGTTCAGACCATCATGAAGCTGCTGAACGGAGAAAGCGTTTCTGACTTCATCGACACGGGTGTCGTGCTGGCCACGAAAGAAAACATCGACCAGCCCGAAGTCCAGAACGTCCTTTACTGACAAATCCCAACTTGCCGGGGGCACACTCCTTCCTTGTGTTCCCGGCACTTTTTTTCACGAAGGGCCTTTTCCCATGAGCTTCGACAGCGCGTCCCAGCCCCTTGTTGAGATGAGCAATATCGAAAAGCATTTCGGCGGCATTCGTGCGGTCAACGGGGTCTCGCTGGATCTCTATCCGGGAGAAGTTGTTGGTGTTCTCGGGCACAACGGGGCGGGAAAGTCCTGCCTGATGCGGATCCTGTCGGGCGCGATGATCGCCAATGAAGGCTCGATCAGGGTCAATGGCGACCTTGCCGACATCCAGAATCCTCACGACGCGCGCGATCTCGGCATCGAAACGATCTACCAGACGCTTGCGCTCGCCGATCACCTGAACGCCCCCGCCAACCTCTTTCTCGGGCGAGAGCTGAAGACGAAGCTCGGCAATCTCGACGACCGGAAAATGATGGCCGAAACCCAGCGTGTGCTGCGCAGGCTCAATCCGAATTTCAAGAATCTCGACGATCCGGTTGCAAAGCTGTCCGGTGGCCAGCGGCAGGTTATTGCGATCGCGCGGGCAATCTATTTCAATGTGAAGATATTGATCATGGACGAACCGACGGCAGCGCTCGGTCCGTCCGAGACCGCAATGGTCGCCGACCTCATCAAGGGTCTGCGGGCCGAGGGGATCGGCATCCTGCTTGTCAGCCACGACATGCATGATGTGTTCGAGCTGTGCGACCGCGTGGTCGTGATGAACAAGGGTAGGAATGTCGGGTCCCATCGTATTGAAGATGTGACCAAGGACGATGTGCTCAGTCTCATCATCAAGGGCGAGTTGCCCGGGGACTGGGTGCCGCGTGGCCGGGATAAATTGCAATGAAGCATGAGACTGCGACACCCGCAGACAGGAAGACCGCAAGCATGCCCTGTGGCGTTGTCGTGGAACCGGGCGTGTTTCAGCTGGCGGAACAGGATCTGCCGCTCGACGCGCCGGACGGGTGGGCGCTTGTCGACATCCGGGCGGTCGGGATTTGCGGCACCGACTATCACATCTTCGAGGGCAAGCATCCGTTTTTGAACTATCCGCGCGTGATCGGCCATGAACTCAGCGGGCGGGTTGCCCGGGCAACGGGTGCTTTCCAGGAAGGCGAGCTGGTCGTTATCAATCCCTATCTGTCCTGCGGCACGTGCCGCGCCTGCAGGAAGGGCAAGCCGAATTGCTGCGAGAATATCGAGGTTCTCGGGGTCCACAGGGACGGCGGCATGTGTTCCAGAATTGCCGTACCGGAGACCAACCTCTATCGGGCAGACGGGCTCAGCGAGCTTCAGGCCGCAATGGTCGAGTTCCTGGCGATCGGGGCGCACGCGGTCCGGCGTGCCGGCGACTTGAAGGGCGAGCGCGTGCTGGTGACCGGGGCAGGGCCCATCGGTCTTGGTACGGCGCTGTTCGCGCGCATTCAGGGGGCGGACGTTCATCTGCTCGACCTCAGCGAAGCGCGTCTCTCCCAGGCAGGGGAGAAGTTCGGTTTTGAGAAACAGCACCTTTCCGGGTCGGACATCCTGACCGGAGCGCACTCAGACGGCTTTGACGTCATTTTCGATGCGACGGGAAGCGCACGTGCGATCGAGGCCGGCTTTCCGCTGCTTGCCCATGGCAGCCGATATGTGCTGGTCAGCGTCGTCAAGGACCAGATCCGGTTCGACGACCCGGAGTTTCACAAACGGGAAACCCAGATCATCGGCAGCCGCAACGCAACGGCGGAAGATTTCGAAACGGTGATCAAGGCCATTCGCGGGCGACTGATCGATACGGATGCGCTCTGTTCGCTCACGATCCCGGTTCAGGACATTGCCGGCCGGTTCGAAGCGCTTGCCAGTGACCGCGAGACGCTGATCAAGGCGGTGGTGACGCTCTGATATTGGGCGCGCGCGTCATCGATAGACACGGGTGCCGGGAGAGAGGTTCTTCTTCGGACCGGTGTCAGATATTCTGCGGACTTTTCAAAAAGGGGGCGCTCGCTGTATAGAGGGCGCCGAAAGCTCCGGATCGGACTGAAGGTCCGCCTCGGCCGCGAGCGCTCCCTTAAGCTGAAGAACATGCCCGATGAACGATTTTCTCGTTGCCGCCCTTTATCTGTTTACGCCCCTCGACGACTACGAGGACATGCGGGATCCGCTCAAGGCCTTCTGCGTTGAAAACGATGTGCGCGGCAGCCTGCTGCTGGCGGGCGAGGGTATCAACGGCACGATCTGCGGGCCGGAGGCCGGTGTCCGTGCCGTTCTCGATCATCTGCGCGCCGATCCCAGGTTGAAAGCCCTGACCCACAAGGAAGCCTGGACGCACCGGCACGTCTTCAAACGCATGAAGGTGCGCCTGAAACAGGAGATCGTGCGTCTAGCGGTGGACGGTATCGACCCGAACGAGATCGTCGGCGAATACGTCAAGCCGGAAGACTGGAACGCGCTGATTTCCGATCCGGATGTCGTCGTGATCGACACCCGCAACGACTATGAGTTCGCCTTCGGCACGTTCGAACAGGCGCTCAACCCGGAAACCCAGTCGTTCCGGGAGTTTCCGGACTGGGTCAACGCGCAGGAAAAACTCGAAAAGAAACCGAAGATCGCCATGTTCTGCACCGGCGGTATCCGGTGCGAGAAGGCAAGCGCGTGGATGCTCAAGAACGGTTTTGAAGAGGTCTACCATCTTGAAGGCGGCATCCTGAACTATCTGGAAAAAGTGCCGGAGGAAGAGAGCCTCTGGAAGGGCGAATGTTTCGTTTTCGACGACCGGGTGTCGGTCGATCATCAGCTCCGTCCACGATGGGGAGAATGGGTGCCGGAGGAAGCGCGGCATATCATCAACGAAGACACAGACTACGAAAAGGGCGCCAAGGAACAGGCTTGAACAGAAGACATTCGGAGCGCAATCTCTTAACGGGCGTTAACTTTTTGCTTTAATGCCTTGTCAAAATTCCCTAAAATCGGGTTGCAGAACATTTTCCTGCACCAGACTGGGGGATGAGTTTATGCGTCGCAGTTCCTGGAGCGCGGTCATCGCGCTGGCAATTACACCTTTTCTTGCATCTTTTGCCCATGCAGGCGGCAAGGCGCTTGCCTGTTATCAGCAGGCAACGGTTCCGGCTGTCTACAAAACCGTTCATGAACGTGTGCTGGTCAGGGCCGCGACCCAGAGGGTCGTCAAGAGACCGGCCGTCTATGGCTACCAGAAGCGCCGCGTTCTGGTGCAGCCCGAGCGCGTCAGCTACCGGAAAACACCGGCCGTTTATCAGACACGCCACCGCAAGGTGATGGTCCAAAACGCCAGCGTCGGCTGGGAGTACCGCATGATCAAGGGCGTCAAGACGCTGTGCAAGGTCCAGCACCCGGCGGTCTACAAGACGGTCAGCGAGCGGGTTCAGGTCCAGGCCGCCTCCAAGGTCGCAGTCCGCCATCCGGCGATCTACAGCACCGTCAAGGAAAAGGTGATGCTGCAAGCGGCATCCAGCCACGTGATCAGGGAACCGGCCGTCTACAAGAGCGTCAGCCGCCAGGTCATGGTCGAGCCGGCCCGCACCGTGTGGCAACCGGTGAAGGTCAGGGGCTGCCGTCACTGATGCCGGGAGCCATGTTGCTCAGATCAGGTTGAAGAGAGGGCAATCTGGTCTGCTTTCATCAACGCGTTCAGGCGCAAATGGTCCGTTCGTCCTGGAAAACCAGAAGGACCCGTCATTGCCGGACCTGATCCGGCAATCCAAGCCGTTCCGGTGCCTCATACTCATATCCTCGATCCGGGAAAGGTCACGGCATGGGTCCCATGGTCGAGCCATGGGACGACCGGAAAAATCAGGAGGGCAATAAGGTCCAGGGAGATCTTTGCCGAAAGTACCAAATGGTGTCAGGAACACTGCCCCTAATCAAGGCCGGGGCGGCGGTGTGTGACAGTGTCTGTTTGGTTCAAGCTCTCAACAAGCACCCAGTGCCGTCCCGGACCTGATCCGGGACCAAAGCAGTCCCTTAGAGGAGGCCCCGGCTCAGGGCCGGGGCGGCACTGAGGATCGCAGCGTTCTTCCTCAGTGACAAGGGATTTGCTTCATGCCCTGAACCAGTTGCCAGCCCAGTCACCTCTCCCGGTGGGAGAGGTCGGCCTGACAGGCCGGGTGAGGGATGAGAGCCGTCAATGCGCCTCAGACGTTCGCCCAATCACATGGGCGAACGACCCCATGACGGACCCGTTTCTCAATCCCATGTCCGGAAGGCTGCCGCCTTCCGCGTCGGTTGCACGGAAGAGGCGGTCCGCCTCGCCTTCCCTCATGATGGTGGCATAGTGGAACTCGTGCCCCGACAGGGACATGTTCCAGGGCAGGCTGCCGAGAGGCTCAAGCTTGCGGTATCCGAGGTGCCTCGTGCGATTTGCGAACGAGGTTTCCAGCGGCAGCAGCCCGAGCATTTCGTGCCGCGCGCCATCTGCGTCGACAAGCCCTTGCCCAAGAACCATGTAACCGCCGCATTCCCCGTAGACGAAGCTGCCCGCACGCGCGGCCTCACGCAGACCGGCCTTGAAATTTCCGTTAGCCGCCAGGCTGGCCGCGTGGAGTTCGGGATAGCCGCCGGGCAGGAAAACCGCGTCGGCAGCGGGATCGGGCCCCTCGTCTGCAAGCGGTGAAAAGAAACTGAGCTCCGCGCCCTCGCCCCGCCAAAAATCCAACATGTGCTGATAGGAAAAGGCAAAGGCGACGTCCCGCGCAATTGCGATCCGTTGCCCGGGGGGACCTGGCAACGCCGTCCTTTCGCGGGGATGCTCTCCAATGGCCGTGGAGGCGCCCGCGATCGCGGTCAGATCCATGTTCTGGTCGCAAAGGTCCGCGGCCCTTTCCAGAAAGGTCTCCAGGTCAGGATGCTCGACCGCCTGCACAAGGCCAAGATGCCGTTCCGGCAGAACAAGATCCGGTGTTCTCGGCAACGCACCGAAAATCCTTGCGCCGAGCGGTTCCAGGGCCATGCGCAGCATCTTTTCATGACGTGCACTGCCAATGCGATTGAGGATGACCCCGGCAATCTCGATATCCGTTCGAAAGGTCCGGAATCCATGCACCAGCGCTGCGACCGACTGGGATTGCCTGGCACAGTCGACGACCAGAATGACGGGAACACGAAGCGTTGCGGCGAGTTCCGCCGCCGACCCGCGACCGTTCGCGGCCCCGTCGAACAGCCCCATGGCCCCTTCGATCAGCAACAGATCGTGCCCTGCTCCCTGTCCTGCTGCCAGGGAACACAGCGTCTGCCGGTCCATCGCCCAGGCATCAAGGTTGATGCAGGGCGTGCCGCTCGCAGCTTCGTGGAACTTCGGGTCGATATAGTCCGGACCGGATTTTGCCGACACCATGGAGTGCCCGGCATTCCTGAGCGCCCTGATCAGAGCCAGCGTAAGCGTCGTCTTGCCCGCCCCGGAGGACGGCGCTGCGATCAGGAGACCCCCGGCCGTTCCCCCGCCGGGTTCAACCGGCATCTGCCGAGCGGCTTTCGAGCCTGAGGCCCAGCGGATCGGAAGTCAGCACCTTGCCCGACATCGCGCCGAGCCAGTCGAGGCCTGCACGCAGACGGACGACTTCACCCACGCAAACGATGGCGGGCGGCTGAATCCCGGCGGCTTTCGCTTCCACGGAACACCGGCCGAGCGTGGTCTCGAGAACCTGTTGCGCGGGAAGGGATGCATTGCACACGATACCCACCGGCTCTTCCGGCGAACGTCCGCTCGCAATGAGTTTGCCGGCAATCGCCTCCAGATGCTTCATGGCCATGTACATCACGATGACAGGCGATCCTTTCGCGACACCGTCCCAGTTGACGGCGTCCGGCGTCAGTCCGGTCTGGTCATGTCCGGTCAGGAACGTGACGGCCTGATTGCAGTCGCGATGGGTCGCGGGAATTCCGGCATAGGCGAGACCGCCAATTCCGGCAGTGACGCCCGGTATGATCCGGAACGGCACGCCTGCCTCAACGAGGCCGAGTGCTTCCTCGCCGCCACGTCCGAAAACGAACGGATCGCCGCCCTTGAGGCGCAGGACGCGTTTGCCCGCGCGGGCATACTCGATCAGCTTCAGGGTGATGTCGCGCTGTTTCGGGCTCGGCTTGCCGCCGCGCTTGCCGGCGTAGTCGGTGATCGTGCCCGGCCTGATCCAGTCCAGAATGCTCTTGTCGACCAGAGCGTCGTAGACAACAACATCCGCCTGGCGCAAACCGTTTACGGCATGCAGCGTCAGCAGCCCCGGATCGCCCGGGCCCGCGCCCGCAAGCCACACCCAACCGGATTCGAATTCCGGCAGTCCCTGAGGCAGATTGTTGTTCAGTTCCGTCACAGTCATCTTTCCTGTGTATCCGGCAAATCACGCAACGCCAAGCAAATCAGCGATAGAAATCGAAAGGAATGCGACATTTCAGTCAATTACGCGGCTGAAGCGCGCACCAATGCAAGACTTCCGCTATAGAGGAAGCATGTCGAAGACCGAGCCGAAAGAACTGAGACGGGGCTGGACGACCGGCGCCTGCGCGACCGCGGCGGCCAAGGCTGCGTTTACCGCTCTTCACGGCGGTGCGTTCCCCGATCCGGTGGCAATCACCCTGCCAAAGGGCGGAACCACGGATTTCGTTCTGACCCGGCACGGCCTCTCCAACGGGTCCGCATTTGCAACGATCACCAAGGATGCGGGCGACGACCCGGACGTCACCCACGGCGCGCTGATCACTTCCAGCGTGCGGTTGCTGCCCGCCGGTCAAGGCGTCCGGTTCAAGGCCGGCGACGGGGTTGGGACGGTCACGCGGCCGGGATTGCCCATTCCCCCCGGCGAACCCGCCATCAATCCCGTGCCTCGCCAGATGATCGAGACCGCGATCTCGGAGGCCGCAGCCACGCTGGACGTTCCGCCGGATGCGGAGGTCGAAATCTCCATCGAGGGAGGCGCGGAGCTTGCGCTCAAGACCATGAACCCGCGCCTTGGCATTGTCGGCGGATTGTCGGTGCTCGGCACGACGGGCATCGTGCGACCGTTTTCCTGCGCCGCCTGGATCGCATCGATCCATCGCGGCATCGATGTCGCCCGCGCCATCGGCCTGAAACACGTTGTCGGCGCCACCGGATCGGCGTCGGAAGACGCTGTCCGCAGCCGTTATGCGCTCGACGAGACGGCTTACCTGGACATGGGCGACTTTGCCGGCGGCCTGCTCAAATACTTGCGCCTTCACCCGGTGGAAAAACTGACGCTTTCCGGGGGGTTCGCGAAATTCTCAAAGCTCGCGCACGGCGCACTGGACCTGCACTCGGGCCGAAGTTCCGTCGATTTCGCATTCTTGCAGGAGCTTCTTGAGGAGGCTGGCGCGTCCACGTCCCTTGTTGAAGACGCCGCGACCGCGAACACGGCCAAGGAAGTTCTCGACAGATCCCGCGAAGAGAATCTCGAGTTGAGCAATCTTCTGGCACGACGCACAAAACGTGCGGTTCGTCAGATCCTCCGGGACGCCCCGATTTCACTGGAAGTTCTGATCACGGACCGTGACGGCAGGATCCTCGGAGAGAGCGGCTTTGACGAAGGCTGACCACATTCTGCTGCTTGCAGGCACCTTCGAGGCACGTCAGCTGGCAAAGCAGCTTTCCACCCGCCTTGCAGGTTGCCGTGTGACCGCATCCTTTGCCGGGGTCGTCAAGGATCTGCCGGAGCTCGGCGTGCCGACCAGAACAGGCGGGTTTGGCGGTGTTCAGGGACTGAGCGACTTTTTGCGCGCGGAACACATAACCCTTGTCATCGATGCGACCCACCCGTTCGCCGCGCAGATGAGCCGGAATGCGGCTGAGGCCTGTGCATCCCTTCAGCTTCCGCTGATCCGGTTGGAGCGGCCTATATGGACAGCGCTTGCGGATGACATCTGGACGCATTTCGGATCGATGCAGGATGCAGCAAAGGCTCTGCCGGAAACCGCCCGCGCGTTTCTCGCCGTCGGCCGCAAAGAGATCCGGCAATTCACCTGGCGTGACGATATCTATGGCCTTGCCCGCATGATCGAAGCACCGCCGCAACCGCTCCCGCCGGGTTGGGATCTTGTCCTTCAACGCCCCTCACAATCCGTTTCGGCAGAAGCGGATCTGTTCCGGAAACATGGCATCACGCATCTCGTCACAAAAAACAGCGGCGGCATGCGCGCCTATGCGAAGATCGAGGCCGCACGCAAGCTCAAACTGCCCGTATTCGTGATCGACCGGCCGCACTTGCCGGAGGCCGAGACAGCGGCAGACATCGAGAGTGTTCTTGAAAAGACGCGGTCTCAGCAGGCGCGGGACGGTACCTGAAACGCGGTATCAGATCTCGGGTTTGCCGTATTTGAGCCGGATAAGCGCAGCAAAGAAGCGCGGTATCCCGATCACGTAGCGGTGGAACAGACGGCGCGGTTCCTGCAGCAGGCGGAACAGCCATTCCAGGCCTGCGGCCTGCACCATCTTCGGAGCCCTGATCACCGATCCGGACATGAAGTCGAACAGGGCGCCGACGCCGATTGCGACGGTCGCATCCAGGTTGGCCCGGTTCTGGACGATGAAGTTCTCCTGCCGCGGATTGCCCATCCCGACTAGCAGAAGGTCCGGCGCGGCGCGATTGATTTCCGTGCAAATGGCGCTGCTGTCGGCCAGGTCGAAATAGCCGTTGCGTGCGCCCACGACCTGGTGCTGAGGATAGACACGCTCGATATGATCCTTCGCCAGCTGGACGCGGGACTCGTTTGCACCAAGCAGAAAAATACGAAGCGGCAAATCAATATCGGACAGTATCGCCGGAACCAGGTCGGTGCCGTTCAGATTGTCGGGAAACCCCTTACCGGTCAAAAAGCGGCTGGCCAGATCAACGCCGATGCCGTCATTCAGCAAGGTCATTTCCTGCAGCACCGCCGCGAAGGCCGGATTGTCGAGAGCGGTCAGCGTCGTGTGTGCATTGCAGATGGCGATCTCGACCGGATAGCGCAGCCTGACGGAGGTACGGACCAGCTGGACAGCTTCTTCCGTATTCATGCGCAGAATCGACAGAGGCCCGATGACCGTCGCGCCGACCCTGATCGGAAGATTCAAGTCCACCTTGTTCATCGAATGAGCGCCATACTGTATTGAATGCACTTTTTTCGTCTTGTCTTTATTCAGGATCGTATTGTCTTAGCTCGAATACAATTAAAATAGCTTAATAAGAAATCACCTGAGATAATTACTATTAATACTTAGTTTCAGGAAAAATAAAATTTGATCTAGTTTTTATTCGTTTTTGGCACGCGCACCCGACTGTCCCGAAAACGGGCCGTTCATTTGCGATGCGTTAATCATGTTTGTTTACCAATCGGTCTGATGACCAATCGCGCCGGGACACTACGGACAGGGCGTGATCAATTGAAATACGCGCTGGTGTAGAAGCGAAACCGAAGTTCGACCGCACAATGATTGACTTGTCAGAGATACCGGCGATTTTACGACGCCATGTCGGCTGGCTGATCGTGTGCCCCGTCGTGTTCGCCGTGCTTGCGCTTACCTACGCCTACCTGAAAACGCCGTTCTACCAGACCAGCGCGGAATTGCTGATCCAGCCCGAAGGCGTTCAGATCATTGGAGCCGACACATCCGTGTCGCGCGGCAGCCAGGCTTTGCAGGGGATGGACCTCGACAGCCAGGCCTTCGTCATATTGTCGGCGGCGGTCCTGAACGAGGTTGCCAACACGCTCGGGCTGGACGGTAACCCCGATTTCCTGAGACCCGGTCTGAAAACCAGACTGCTTAGTGCCGTGTTCGGCGGACTGGCTAACGGCTCCCGGTCATCCGTTGATGTGCGCAATGCGACCCTGGAAGGGCTGAGAGAGGTGATTGACGTCAATCGGCGCGATGACTCCTTTGTGTTTTCGATCACGGTCACACACCCGAACGCGGATCTTGCCGCAGCGATCGCCAACGAGACGGCGAACGCCTACATAAAACAGACGCGCAGCAGTCGAACAGAAGCACTGGCCCGGGCCGGCTCGACACTGGGAAAACAGGCCGTGCAATTGCGCGTGCGTGTCGAAGAGGCAGAGGCTGCCGTAGAGGCCTACAAGGCGCGGCAGGGCTTGATCAGCACGTCTGGCGGCTCGATTGTCGACCAGCAGATCGAGGCTCTCAACACGCAGATAACGGATGCCCGCGTCGACCTTGAGCGCACCAAGGCCCTCTACGACCAGATGGCACCGCTGACGCTCTCCGATGTCGAAGCCGGCGTTGTGCCATCCGGCACGGGGAATTCGGTTCTGAGTTCTTTAAGGGTCCAGAATGCGCGCGTCGCCCAGCAGGTTGCCGAAGCCGCGACCACGCTCGGTGCGAACCATCCGACGCTATTGGAACTGCGCTCGCAGCTCGCAAACACCCAGCGGGAAATCAAGAGCGAGTTGCAGCGCATCAAGCAGGCGGTGCGCAGCCGCTTCGAACAGGCGCAGTCCACGGTCAATGCGCTGGAGCTTCAGTCGAAAGACCTGCAGTCGCAAAACAGCCTTCAGGGCAAGGCGCTGATCGAGCTGCGCCAGCTGCAAAGCGAAGCCGACGCGAGCCGCGCCGTCTACGAGGCGTTTCTCAAACGTTCCCGGGAACTCGAAGAGCTGCCCGACGTCGATACGAATTCGACACGCATCCTGTCGGAGGCCCCTGTTCCGACGAGCGCCAGCGGACCGAGAAAGATCGTCGTTCTGGCCGCAGCGCTGATCTTCGGCTTTGCGGTTGCAGCGTCGGGCGCCGTTGCCCTCACCGTCCTGAAAGGACCCATGGTTTCCGAGCGTCAACTGGTTGCGCAGACCGGGGCCCCCATACTGGCCAACCTGAGCCGCTTGCCGGCCCGGGACGCGTCACGGGGTTCGTCCTTGGATATCTTCGGCAAGCCGCACGCGCGGGAGGGAAACAAGGCGGCAATCGCAAGGGCGCGGGTGGCCTATGCGCTCCGGCACGCAATTGCGCACAACCGGCCGGCGAATGTGCTGACGCTGTCGGTTGGCAAAACCGGCAACACGGCAGGGTTCGTGCGCAGCGTCGCGGAGGAACTTCACGACATGGGCGAAGACATTCTCTTTGCGCATACGACACCGGGACGCGAGAGCACCGCGGATCTGCACCCACGCTCACAGGCCAGACGCTCGCGCATTGACGTTCTCGGCCAGGTCGTCGCCAAACTCGGCAACAGCAGGGAAACATCAGAACCGATGCATGCGGGCCATGGTCACGGACTGGCCGGCTACCTCAGTGTGGAACAGATCGACAGACGCAAGAAATATGCTTCCGGCGCGGACCTCGGCGGCTCAAACGAAGACATCCTTCTGGTCGATGCCGGACATATCGACGAGAGCCCGATGTTGCCTGTTCTGTTGCGGCACTGCGACTGCATCGTCCTGATTACAGCGGTTGGCAACACCAACTCGGCCGAATTCGAGCACGCCGCAGCCTTCCTTGAACCCTGGTTCGACCGGATCATCGGAAATGTCGTACTCAACCCCGTATGACGTCGGCCCGTCCTGGCGAACGCCGCAGGTGCAGGATGCCGCCCAGTATCGCCTCTGGCTCCGGTGCGCCTACGCAATCGTGCTCGGCACGCTGTTATTCAACTTTGCGCTGGCCTTGGTGAACACCAACGCTTTCCGGATTTCCGAGAGCCTGGTGATTCTCTCGGAAATGGCCTTGCTGTCGGCAGCACTGTTTCTCGTTTTCAGCCGAAACACCGTGCTTTTGCTACTCTTGCTGCTTTACTTCAGCTACATGGGCCTGATCCTGGCACTGCGTCCGGAACTTGACCTCAAGGCTATCAGGGATTTCCTCATCCCGATCGTGTTTTACCTGATCGGACGGAATTTCAGGCGCATCGAGGATGCCGACAAGCTGGTCTGGATCTGCACGGTCCTGGTTCTAACGGTCGGTTTCTTTGAATTCCTGTTTCTCGACATCTACACGCGCCTCGTCAGCATTTTCGACTATTACGTCGCCCGGGGGACACTGACCGCCGATTCAAATTTCGTCGAGGGGTCCAACCTCTTCGTCTCCAGCACGCGCATCGGCGGCCGGAATTTTCTCGCTTTCCTCGGCAATGTGCGGGCGTCCTCCGTTTTTCTTGAGCCTGTGACGATGGGCAATTTTGGTGCGTTTTTGTGCCTATGGGCCCTGTTTCGACGCGGCATGCGGTATCGCATGCTGATGTTTGCAGCCGCCTTTGCCGCCGTTGTTCTGCCCGATGCCCGCTTTGGCATGCTGGTCTGTTTTGCCCTGATTGCCGCCGCGGTTCTGGGGCGCGTGCTTCCCCGTGTCAGCTGGTGGGCGCTGCCGTTGCTTGTCGTTTTTGCACTTGCTCTTTACGGCGGATGGTCCACGGCCATCGGCTGGACCGATGATCTCGGCGGGCGTCTGCTTCACGCCAGTCAGCTGCTCCAGCAAGTCACGCCGGAAACCCTGTTCGGCGTTCAAAGGGACATCCCTTTCCTGGCGGATAACGGGTTTGCCTACTCGCTCGCCCAGATCGGAGCGATCGGGCTGGTTGCGCTCTGGACAGCCTACATGTTCGCTCCGATCGAGGATCAGCGCGCGATCCAGTTCAAGGCACTTGCCGCGACCTATATCGCGTTGCTGATGACGATTTCCAACTCGTTCTATTCCATCAAGCTGGCCGCCCTTTTCTGGGTCGCCGCAGGCGCTGCGGACGTGATGCGCAGCAAGGGCTACCAGCCTGTCCGCGAGGGCCCCGGCCTCCGGTCATGATTTCAGATCATGGTACCCGGGAAACCGGCGATCAGACCCGCAGCACTTTCCGGTAGAGGTCCTCATATTCGCGCGCCTTGGCTGGCCAGCCATAGTCACTGGCCGCCGTCATGGCGTCGCTCCGCAACGCGGGCTGCCGCTGCAGGGAGGCGAAACGCGCTTGCAAGGCTTCGGCGGTCTTGTTCCTGTCGGCATAATCAACGGTGCGAACGATCTGGTGTTTTCGCGCAACCGCGACAAAGGCTTCGTTTGCCTCCACGACGGGGAGCAAACCGGCGCTCATGGCTTCGATCAGCACCAGCCCGAAACCCTCGTATTCCGACGCACTCACAAAAAAACTGCACTGCGCGAACAACGCTTTCAGCGCGTCATCGCCAAGCCCGACATGGATGTAGATGTTGTTTGAAAGTCCGCGTGTTTCGGCCATCGCGACAAGCTGTGCTCCGGTCAGGTCGGAGGCCATGCCCGCAATGTCCAAACGCCATTCCGGGTCCGCGGCACAAAGTGTCGCCATCACGTCCATCAGGCAATCCAGCCGCTTGTTGGAGGAAAAACGGCCAAGTGTCAGCAACCGTTTTGCCGGCTGCCTGGCGCCGGCATCCCCAAACTTTTCGATGTCGACCCCGTTTTCGATCAGTGACGTCTTTCGCGGAGCGATCCTGCCGAACAGCTCCAGATCGCTGTCGCTGCAACACGCGAGAGCGGAATACTGGCGCGTCGAAAAACGCGTCAGCGTGTTGAACCAGACCGTCTTCAGCCGCGCGAATTTTCGCGTATGGAAAAAGCCGCCATGGCTTGTGGCGACGAGTGGCCGGCGGTGAAACGGTTTTGTAAAGGCGAGAAAGTCGTAGAAGAAATCGATCGCGTGAACATGCACCAGATCAGCGCCCGAAACCGTGCCGAGCACAGACGGCGCGATCGGGTAGCGGGAGCTGCCGCGATAGGGAATGCGCATGACATCAATGCCGTCTATCACGTCATGGCTGGGCAGCCCGGCGCCCGGATCCGTGAAGAGCCGGTCCAGCGTCACGACCCTGACCTGCGCAAAACGGCCCTTTTGATGAAGCGCCAGGTTTTTGACAACGTCCTCCAACCCGCCGATGCTCGGTGAGAACTGCCGCACCACATGGACGATAGACTTGCCTGAAACGGCCGGCGTAACGCTTTCCACGTTGTCGCACTGACCTGTTGCTACCATGTGATCGATCCGGTTGGGGCTGTTGTTCGCGCGTGTCCGGATTGACATTATCATCCGCCTGTCAACAAGATCTTTAAAGACCCCCACCTTCCGGGAACCGACAGGCCCTCCGTGCGACAGTACCACCCGATACCACATTTCCGCTTTTCCGCGTTGAGGTCGGCAATTGACCGCTGGCTGCGGTTCTTGAGCTGCTTTGCAGTTCTGTTCGCCCTGACAGGTGCCTGTGCCCATGCGGCCAGCTGTCTGCGCGGCGTCAACATTGCCGGAGCCGAATTCGGCGGGCCGGACGCCAGATATGGCGAAGGCTACATCTATCCCTCGGATTTGACACTCGACTGGGCCGCTGCCCATGCAATGAGCGCAATCCGCTTGCCGTTTCGCTGGGAGAGACTACAACCGCAGCTCTTCGGCGATTTCGACCCGGCAGAACTTGCGCGGCTTCAGGTCACGGTTCAGGCCGCGACGAGCCGCGGCCTCACGGTCATTCTCGATCTGCACAACTATGCCGAATACCGTGGCGACAGGATCGGGGCCGGGGTGGTGGATGCCGGGGCGCTTGGTGATTTCTGGCGGCGGCTGACGCCGTATTTCGCAGCGAATGACCGGGTCGTCCTCGGCTTGATGAACGAACCGGCGGACATCCTGGCAAAGACCTGGTTCGAAGCCGCGCAGGTTGGCCTCAACGCCATCAGGGAAGCCGGCTCGGACCAGCTCGTGCTGGTGCCTGGAACGATCTGGACCGGAGCATCGCACTGGTTCGATCCGCAAGAGGGCGGCTCGAATGCGGATCATGCCGTCACCATTCGCGACCCGAAGAACAATTTTGCGTTCGAGGTTCACCAATATCTGGATGAAGACTATTCGGGCACCCATGACAGCTGCCCGCGAGCCCGTGATGCCATCGACGCTCTCAAACAGGTCGCCGCCTGGATGAAGGATCGCGGCTACAGGGGATTTGTCGGCGAATTCGGTGGAACCGGAGCGCCCGACTGCCTTCGGGGTCTTGAAGACATGGTGCGTTACCTGAACGAGGACAGCGAGACCTGGATCGGGTGGACCGCCTGGGCTGCCGGGGACTGGTGGGGCAACTATCCCCTGTCGCTCCAGCCGCTCGACGGTCAAGACAGGCCGCAAATGGAGGTTCTTGCACCTTTCCTGGCCGGGGATGGTACGCCGGATCAATGCGGTGTCGCAGGCCGCTAATGCCTTCTACCGCAGGGAACCTGCCTTAAGGACCCGTTCTGCTGCGCGCGCGCGCGGACCACAAAGCTCCGGCTAGCCGGTAGCGGTCCTTCTGTGCCGCAGGTCTGCGCCGCTCTTCTGATCATTGAGAAGCGCGCAAACTTCGGTGAGGACATCGAAGCCCTTGTCGATTTCCTTGAGCGTGCTCGTCAGCGGGGCCAGGAACTTCAGGACCTGATCATCGCGGCCGCAGGTTTCGATGATAAGGCCACGTTCAAAGCTCATCTTCTGAACCTGGCCCGCGACTTCGGGGAAAGACTTGCTTTCCAGCCCCCACACGAAACCCTTTCCGCGGTAGCGCAGATCGAGCGTCGGGTTCTGAACAACAAGCTGTCCAAGCCTGTCTTCAATATGCTCGGCCTTCGCCTTGACCTCGTCGTAAAACTCGAAATCGCTCCAGAAATGTTCAAGGGCGACGGTCGCCGCAACAAAAGCAAGGTTGTTGCCCCGGAACGTGCCGTTGTGCTGGCCCGGTTTCCAGACATCGTGTTCAGGCTTCATGAGAACGAGCGCCATCGGCAGTCCGAAGCCGCCAACAGACTTCGAAAGGACAACGATGTCCGGGCTGATCCCCGCCTTTTCGAAACTGAAGAAGTCGCCCGTACGCCCGCACCCCATCTGGATGTCGTCAATGATCAGGAGAACGCCAAACTGCCTGCAAACACCCTCCAGGGCCTTTAGCCACGGCAAGGGTGCCACGTTGATGCCGCCTTCGCCCTGAATGGGTTCAACGATGATCGCCGCGGGGGCCGCGTTGTCTTCGGACCTGGATTGAAGACTTTCGGCAATCGCCGCAATTGATGCCTCCTGTTCTTCTTCGGATGCACAAAATGGCAGCGGTTTGCCCACCTGCGGCTCCGGAATGGGAAGGCCTTCCTTGTAATAGGGGTTGTCCGTGAGTTCCAGGGACCCGGTTGTCATTCCGTGGAACCCGTGCGTAAAGCCCAGGACATCACGCCGACCCGTCACCTTGCGCGCAATCTTGATGGCTGCCTCGACGGCGTTCGTTCCTGTCGGACCGCAGAACTGGAACCGGAAGTTCATGCCACGCGGCTGCAGGATCAGCCGGTCGAACGCATCGATGAACCGGTTCTTCGCAACCGTTGCAAAGTCGAGGCTGTGCGTGATGCCGTCTTCAGACAGATAGTCGATCAGTGCATTGCGGATAACCTTGCAGTTATGTCCGTAGTTCAGCGCACCTGCACCGGCAAGGAAGTCGATGTATTCCGTGCCGTCATTGGCGACAATGGTGCTGCCGGATGCCGATTTGGCCAGAAAAGGAAAACTGCGAACATAGCTGCGAACGTTCGATTCAAGTCGGTGCGCCGGATCGATATCAGTCAGCCTGTCCATAATGTTCCCCGTTATCGCGCCTGGCCGGGTGCGGCCAAAACATGCATTACAGACTCACGGAGTATGAGGACGGGATCTTAAATTTCGAACAAAAATCAAAGTAAAAAAAGGACTTAGACACGCGTGATGAATTTAAACATCCCACTAATCCTTGGTCTCTGCCAAATTGTTCCCGGTCATGAATGTGTGACGAATTCATCCCAGTAACGTGCCAGTTTGAAGTCGTAGCTGTCCGGGACGAATGTCTCAAAGCCACCGCTTGGATAAAGCGTGATTTCACCCACGAATATCCCTTCAGAGGTGTTGTAAAGATCTATTCTGGCAAATCCCAGGTCCCGGCTCAGGGATCGCGCGATCTCGAGCATGTTGTCGAACTTGACCGGCTTCTGCAAAGTCTCCTCGAGCAAGGGATAGTAATTCATGTGAACGGGTAGACGTTCCCAATCCGGTGAATAGACGCATTCATACATGCCGTCCGGCCTGGGCGTGCGAACTTCGATATGCACGACGTTGCCGTTGAAGCTGTAGAACCGGTAGTCACTCAGGGGTTCGCCGGGATATCCAATGCACTTCTCGATGATGATGCGCGGCGCGACATTGGCATAGGCCCATTCCCGGTTGATCCTGGAATGGTCGGCGGACAGCCAGGACGCTTCAGGCCTTTGCCTCATAAGATCTGCTATGTCGCTCTGCTCGCGCAGAAAAAAGCCTGCTCCGCTCGCGTGGGTCGGCTTTACGACCGCCGGGAGGGGAACCGTTTCCCAGTCGACCGTTGCCAGGTCGGTGCCAACCCAGTAGGTCGGAATTACGAATGGCTGTCCGACACGCTCTTCGATGAAGTCCTTGGCGTCGGCCTTGTCGACAACCTTGGAATAGAGCGGGTTGCGGTCCTCAATCTTCCGGATCTGCTGATATTCGGAAAACCGGGTGGGCGCTTTCCAGTCGGGAAAGCGGCCGAAGATCGAGAAATACTTCCAGGTCAGGTAGGCCTTGTCCGGGAAGACAGAAATCAACCTCCAGAAAACGCGCTGCAATCTGTGTTTGACACTTGCATGCTTCTTCGGACCGGCTGCAACACTTTCCATTTTGACGACCTGAGTTCCCACTTCTTAAGCCAATCTCAATACGAACATGGCCATTGTTCCCCGACGCATGCGCTCGCATGCAAACAACTTGAAGAGCCTTAAAACACACAACCGTTAAGATCCGACTTAGCGGCAGGGCTACGCGATGGTGCACGGGAGCCATTTGTGAACGGACGGAAGATCCTTCTGATTTCAAGGCATGACTACAGGACCGGCTGGCGTGCCGGACGGCATTTCCTTGCCGATGCGTTTCGTGATCTTGGTGCGACCGTTCAGTTCTTTTCCGTCGGTTTCAGCGCGCTCTCCATGCTGAGTGATGATCATCGGAAAAGCCTTTTTGCCACGGCCAATGCATGGCAACAGGTGGACGGCATCAATTGCTATCTGTGGCGGTCACCGGTGCACCCGTTCGGCAAAGGCCTCGGCAAATTCGAGAACCTGACGAATTCCCTTTTCCGCTGGTGGATCCAGTCCGGCAACAAGGCACTTGATGAAGCGGCAGGCAACGCAGACCTGATCATTGTGGAATCCGGTATCTCCGCTGCCCTGATCGGCCGCGTCCGCAAATCCGCACCTGATGCAAAAATCATCTATTTCGTCGCAGACCTGCTCGATACGATCGGGGCACATGCCTTCATCGCCGAACAGCTCTACAAGGACAGGCACGCAATCGACCGTATCGTAGTCGTTGCCCGGGCGATGGCACCCCACTTCGCAGATTTCGGCTGCCCCGTGCACTTCGTCCCCCACGGGGTGTCGAAGAGCGATTTCGACGGAATCGGCGCAAGTCCCTACACGACTTCCCGGAACATCGCGACCGTCGGCTCCATGCTGTTCGATGCCACCTTCTTCTCGATCGCTGCAAGGGCTTTGCCCGACGTTCACTTCCACCTCATCGGCACGCCCGGCATTGAAGACGTTCTTGAAAACGTCACTGAATACGGGCGTATGCCGTTTCGCGACACGCTGCCCTTTCTGAAACACGCTGCTGCGGGTGTCGCCCCGTATCGGGCCCGGTCGGACGCCGCCTACCTCGCCGATTCAAGCCTCAAGCTCATGCAGTACGAGTATCTGAGACTTCCGGCCATTTGCCCGGAATTCACGGTCGGAGACAAGGTCAACCGGCACGGCTATGAACCCGGCAATCCCGATTCGATCGTCACGTCCGTCAACGCCGCGCTCAGCTCGACATTCCGGGATGAAACTTCGAACGTGCTTGACTGGAAAGATGTTGCCGACCGTCTGCTTGGCCTCGACGACGATCAACCGCTCATCAATTCTTAAGCGATTTCCGGTAATCGAAACTGTCAGGCACCCAAGGCGCGGACGGTCGCAACAACTCCGATCCTGTGACCCAAAATCCACGCTGTCAGAACGGTGCTGCTGATCAACCGGGTCGCAATACAGGGGCACGAAGCGCAATCCAATGGCATCGATGCTGCGAATGTCGGTCATCAACACCTCCGCGGGCATGCTCTCCATGCTCATGGGCTTCGTATGCAGCATCATTGTTGCACGGACGCTCGGTGTCGAAGGCACAGGCATTGTCGCCTATGCGCTGTGGTTCATGTCGGTTGCGACCGTGGTCTCCGATTTCGGCATGCCCCAGGCCACGCTGCGTTTCATTGCCCGCGACACAAATGCAAAGGGCGGCGAGAGCACACTTTTCCGCAGCCTGCTCAGACGTTTTGTCCTGACAACCGGGCTGATGGCGGGCGGCATCGTTCTTTACGCGCTGTGGCAGCAAAGCCAGGGCAACGTCCTTGGATCAACGGCCTGGATCGCAACGACCGTTCTGTTCCTGAGCTACGCTTACGCGACCATGGCCATTGGCGCCGCCCAGGGATTGGGACAGTTTGACCGGGCGGCCTCGATGACCCTGATTGGCTGCATCGTGCAACCGGTTCTCGTTTTTGCTGGCGCTTTTGTGCTCGGTCCCGTCGGTGCGATCCTGGGGCACGCTTCACGTCACCTGCCGCAAGCGCTTGATATCAGGCGATATTTCGGCGACCATCCGCCGCCGGACCACAAGCTGCCGAAAGACGTTGCCGTTTATGCCCGCAACAACTGGTTTTCGGGCAGCATCTTCGCGCTCTTCGGGTCCCGTATAGAGCTTGCGGTTATCGGGTTCTTTTTCACCTTTACCCAGGTCGGCTACTATTCGATCGGACTGACCATGTCGGGCATGGTTGCGCAATTCGCGATTTTCAGCCTGGCTTTCGTCATTCCGCAATTCGGTGTGCTCCACGACCAGAAGGATGACAGGGCCATCCGTGCAGCCTTCGAAGGCACGATCCGCTGGCTCGGTATCGTGATCGCACCCATTGCGATCGGCGGGGCCTCGATCGCGCCGGAACTCATCCCCCTTGTCTTCGGCGAGGACTTCCGCCCTGCCGTCTGGCCCGCCGTGATCCTGCTCGGGTTTTCGATTGCACAAGCCCTGTCGGGCGTGATTTCCCGCGCGATCCTCGCAAAGGACCGAAGTGCCGACGAGCTGCGCATGACACTTGCATGGTGTGCGATTACCTCTGCCGCGCTGCTCTTGATCGTTCCGGCGTTCGGGCCGGTCGGTGCAGCTGTTGCGCGCGCTGCGGCAAGCGTGCTGCTCCTCGTGATCCTCGGCGTCTATTGCCGGCGCGTGCTCGATCTGCAGATACCGGTTTTCGCGCTCGCGAAATGTATCTTTGCCGCGCTGCTTTGTGCCGGCGCCGCCACACTCGTGCTTTCCAGGTTCGATGGTATTGCCGGTTTGCTGATGGCAGTAAGTGCTGCCGCCCTGGTCTATTTCGGCGCGCTGGTGGCGCTGCGCACCGTCCCGAAATCCGAATACGAGCCGGTGTTGAACAGCGTCCGCGATCGATTGCGCGGCCTGAAGGCAACGTGACCAACTGCTGGCGTTGGCACACATGCGGACGCAATCAATCCGATTAAGGCGATATTAGGCTGCCGCAGCTATGCTTCAGGCATCAACCGCTACTTGAGGTTGTTTGCCGTACGCGCACATGCCGGTTCATCCGGGCAGAGCCTGGAGCGGCGAGATGGGGGACCGTCAGTCATACGATCAACCAACCAGAAAGACGCATTCGAGCCATGTCCTTGACCAATTCATTTGGCGGCCGATTTGAAACGGCCCTCAACGCTTCGCAAAAGCTGCTTTCGAAGGAAATTGTCAACGCCTTCTCGGTCAGCGTCTTTTCCCTCATCGTGCTGGGCACGCTCGCCCTTGCCTATTTCAACCCGGTTTATAACTGGGACATCCTGGCCTATGTCGGGATCGCAGCCGAGGATCAGCTGGACAGCCCGGAAGAGATCCACAAACTGGCCTATGGCGAGGTCAGGGAAGCCGCATCCGATCTGCAATTCTACAAGGTTACGGCCAGCATTCCCTACCGGGTCAACCAATATGAACAACCGGAGCACTTCGTTTCGCTCTTCCCGATGTTCCGGGTCAAGGTCGGGTACATCGAAGCCATCAAACAGCTTGGAAGCGTGACGGGCCGCGTGCATGCGACAACCATTATTTCAACGGTCTCGGCAGCGCTGATCGGCCTGTTTATCCTCTTCTGGAGCGCCCGGCAGAACTTCGTTCAAGGCCTCATGATCGTCGGGCCAGCCGCCATCCTGATCGGATTTACCTTCTCCGCGCGCGAGGCGACGCCCGATCTGATGATGGCGGCCTTCGCGCTCCCGGCGCTTTACTTCGTCTGCCGCGAGCGGCCTCTATATGCCGCTCCTTTCCTGTTCATGATGTTCCTGGTCAGGCCGGATGGGCTCCTGTTCTTCTTCGCGCTGCTGCTTGCCGCACTTGCGATCGGCAGGGACCGGCTGGTCTATCTCGCTCTCTTCGCCGGGGCTCTGCTTCTGTATTTCCCGATCACGAATTCTGCCGATCACCCGGGCTGGTGGCCTCATTTCTACTTCTCGAACGTGGAATACCAGGATGACATGCGCGGCTTCAATCCAGCCTTCAGCGCGGTCCTCTACGTGAAGGCCCTTGTCGTCAATCTCGCCCGGACCGTGCAGGCCTTCAACTGGCTCATGGTGTTGGCGATCTTTCTGCTTGGCTTCTGGTTGCTTCTGCGCGGCGGAAAAACCGTCACCAAGGGGCAGTGGATAGCGGTCATCGCGATCACGCTCTGTATCGGGGGGAAGTTTGTCACCTTCCCGCTCCCGGATGACCGGATCTACCTGCCCTACATGCTGCCGCTGCTGGTCGTTCTGATGGAAATCTGGAAACCGGTGTTTTCGCTCTCAGCCGAGGCAGACCGCTCCCGGACCTGACAGACCAGCATGTTGATCGAAAAACAAAAACGCCGCCCGGATGGGCGGCGTTTTCAATTCTCAAGTTGAAACCTGAAGCGTTCGCCTCAAGCTTTCCTGCGGGACCTGTAGAGAGCCATGCCACCAACAGCGGTCAAGAGAAGCAGACCGCCAGCGGGAAGCGGAACGGCAGTTGCACTGACTTTCCAGTGACCCAGCTGCTCAGGCGTTCCGTGCGTTGTTGCGTCAACGCTGAAGTTGTACGTACCCGGCGCCAAGATGCCGAGAACCGTGCTTCCTGTACCACTGAAGATAAGGTCGCCAAGCGGGTTGAAGAACGTGCCGTCAAACCCACCCGTGGTACCGGCATGCGGCATCCAGCTGAATGCGATCTCGGTCGCCTTCGTGATCGTCATCTCCCAGGCATCTTTGTACTGGTTGTCGTTGCGATGACGAATGGTACCAAAGATGTGGTTCACCGGTCCGCCCAGGGTGAAGGACGGGTTGCCGTCCGTGGACACCTGGCTGAAGTCGTCAACCAACGCTGCACCAGCGTCATCCGGGTGACGCGGTGACGGGCCGGATTCTGAGATGTCGCCAAAAATTGTTCCCGATGCCGGTGCAGCATAGGCTGCGCCGGTGAACGCGAGCGGAAGCGCTACCGCTGCCGCGATTGCCAAACTTAGAATTCTCATCTGGTAACTCCTACCAAAACGAAATTTGCCCAAAATGTGATAAAAGCGGACTCTTTGCTTAGAGCCTTCTCAAATTTGTTGGATCTTATCCATAACGAAGAAGTTAACACATTATTAACGTAGCGTAAATAGCATGCCGAAAATCAAAACTCTTTTATTTCAATATCTTACAGAGAAACTCGATTAGCAAAATCACCAGAATGTCAACGAAAGACAAAATTTCGATCGATTTTCACACCGGCGGCCAGAAAGCGCAACAGCGCCCATTTGACGGCATCCGGAAGCGTTGGTGACAGAGGCGCACGGCTTACCTGAGCAACAGAAAGGTCGTTGCGACCCGTTCCTCCAGGAAACACTGCGGCCTTCCCTTACATGCGGCACCGCTTGGCGGACTTCAACAAAAAACCCGCCCCTGAGGGAGCGGGTTCATTCCTCGCAGTTTCTGCAGCTGGTCTGCTAAGCCGCCTGCGACTTGATGAAGCCGTTGACGATGCTGACAATCCCCTTTGACAGAAGATCGTCGAGAGCGTCGCAGAACGTATCGACATTTTCCATGGTGCACACAAGCGGTGGCTCCAGGCGTATGACGTTGCGATTGTATTCCGTAAAGGCGACCAGGATATCGTAGTCGCGCAACAATTGCGCCCCGATAAAGCCGGACAGCGACCCCTTGAGCTTGTCGTCGAGAAGGGACAGCATCGGACGCAGCACGACAGGCATCGTCTTTGAGAAATCCTGGAACTCGAGTCCGACCATCAGACCCTGCCCACGCACATCCTTGATGATCTTCGGATACTTGTCCTGAAGCTGTTTCAGCCGGGAAATCAGATGGGCGCCAACTTGCGCGGCATTTTCGATCAGGTCCTCATCGTAAAGCACGTTCAGCCCTTCAATCGCCGTGATGCTCGCCTCGCCAATGCCGCCGAACGTTGCCTGTGCATGGATCATGGCGGTTTTCGGAGATCCATAGGCCTTCATGTAGACATCGCGCTTCGCGATCATCGCGCCGACGGCCGCCTTGCCCGCGCCCAGCGATTTCGCCAGGGCGGTGACATCCGGGACGACGCCATAATGTTCGAAGGCATAAAACCTGCCGGTACGGCCATAGCCGCACTGGACCTCATCGGCGACCCAGAGGACGTTGTGCTTGTCGCAAAGCGCGCGCACGCCCTTCCAGTAGCTTTCCGGCGCAGAAATGATGCCGCCCCCGCCCTGGATGGTTTCCAGGACAACGACGCCAATGTCGGGATCCGCTTCAATCACCTGCGTCAGGGCGTCGAGATAGCCGAACGGCACCTTGACGTGATTGTCGACGAGCTTGAAGTCGCCCTGATACAAATCCGAATCCGTGATGGACAAAACGCCCTTGGTCTTGCCGTGAAACGAGTTGCCCGCATGAACGATCTTGCAGTTCTTCCTGCCGGACGCGCGTTCGGCCACCTTGACCGCCGCTTCCATGGCTTCAGATCCCGACGAACCAAGGAACACCATGTCCAGTTCGCCGGGCGAACAGGCCGCAAGATTTTTCGCAAGCGCGGTGGCATATTGCGACAGGAAGGCGATTGCGATCTCGTGACGGTTTTCGTCCTGGAACCTCTGCCGGGCCGCGATCACGCGCGGATGGTTGTGACCATGCGCTAATGATCCGAACCCGCCAAAGAAATCGAGGATTTTGCGGCCGTTCTGATCGACATAATACATGCCCTCTGCCGTCTCGATCTTGACCTTGTGGAACCCGAGCAGCTTCATGAAATGGAACTGGCCCGGATTGATGTGGTCCTTGAAGAGATCCGCCATCGTCTTGGCGTCAAGCGCCTTGGCTTCTTCAACCGTGATCAGATCCGGCTTGCCGTTGTCCGGCATGTCTGCGCCGGAAACATCGAAATCGTCACGAAGTGCGGTGTTCTGCATCATCAGGTCTTCCTATTCTGCCGGCTGCACAGTGCTCTGGCCGATGCCCGCACCGCTGTCTTTTTGTGCCCGGTATTCGTCGTAGGCGGCAATCAGCATGTCCTCGTCGCGGTGGGCCGGAACCCAGCCAAGCTGACGCTCTCCCTTGGAAACGTCGAGAACGCACATTTCGTCTGCGATCAGATACTGCTCCGGATCCATGATCGGCATGTTCATGGCATCGAGCAGGTCGAGCGTTCGCTTGACCGCAAATCCCCAGGTCGGCACGAGGATCGACTTTGAGTTCGCGTGTTTGACCAGATCTCCGAGGAGCTTTCTGACCGGCGGCGGATCGATCGAGCCGAGATTGTAGGCCTCGTTCGGGATGCCGGCCTTCCAGGCCTTGTGCGCCGCGTCGGCACAGTCATAGACGGAGATGAACTGATAGGGGTTCTTGCCCGAACCGATCATCGGAACCGGCAGGTTCAGGTCGATCAGCTTGAAGAGTTTGGTCAGGATGCCAAGCCGACCGGGACCGATGATGAGACGCGGACGGAAGAGCGTGATGTCCATGCCGCGCTGCCGCCATTCCTGCGCAAGAATTTCCGTGTCGAGCTTCGACTGGCCATACTCGCCGAGGGGTGCGACCGGGTGATCTTCCGTCATCGGATAGGTGACGGTATGACCGTAGACCATGTCGGTCGTGTAGTGCACGAGCTTGCCTGCTCCGGCGCGGTCCATTGCCTCGATGATGTTTTTCGTCCCGTCGTAATTGACCGGGTAGAAAAAGTCGTGCCGTTTGGCGCGCACCTGGATCGGCGACAACATCTTTGCAGAGAGATTGTAGACCATGTCGTCGGCCGCGACCGGCACCGCTGCAATCGTTGCGGGGTCCGTCACATCGCATGTGACGAAGTTTGCCTTGGCGTAAACCTGCCTGTTGGTATCCGCGATATCGGCAACGATCACCTCTTCGCCTTCTTCCGAGAGGCGTTTTGCAAGCTGACGGCCGACGAACCCGTCGCCACCGAAGAGGATATGTTTCACTTCGACGTCTCCTTCAGAGAAGCAGTTTGAACCTGGGAATCGGCAGCAATCGCATCCTGTTTCGTTCCGCCCTGTGCGATGAAGACCGTGCCGACGCAGATCAGCGCAATGCCGAAAACCCTGATCGCATTCAGGTCTTCGTGGAAAATGAAATAGGCGTAGACGGCGACGACCACGTAGGCGAGCGAAAGGAACGGATAGGCATAGGACAGTTCGACCTTGGACAGGACGTATAAGTGCGACGCCATGGAGATCACGAAAGTGCACAGCCCCAGAAAAACGAATGGTGTGAAGACGACCTGCAGCAACTTGACGATCACGTTGCTGTGCAGCGAACTGAAGTCACCGATCTGGGTCATGCCGTATTTCAGCATGATCTGAGCGGCGGCATTCGTAAGGACCGTAAACAGAATGAAGGGCAGGTATGTGTTCATTCAGGGTATTCTCCGCGCGCACTCTTTGTGTCAACTCGAATATCCGTCCAATTTCATTAGATCGGATTAATTCGAAACTCTTTCTGTTTACCAATTCACTTATGAATAATGATTCGTTACTTTATTGATTGGACTTTTACTTTTTTCATTCTTTCCTAGCGCCACCCTCATCTCTCAACGCTGTTCTGCGCCAGAAATCCGAGAGCAGTGCCGGATCACGCATCGCCTCAAGTTTTCGCCATTGCGGGAACGAGGCCTTGAACGTGCCGGGTGACATGCGGCGATCCTTGTAAGGGTTCACGGCTCCGCCCGCCGCCAAGGTGATCTCGTCCAGTCTTTCAAGAAGTCGAAGCGTTGCAGCGCCCCTGTCGGGGAAGTCCAGTGTCAGTGTGTAGCCTTCTCGCGGGAAACTCATGAAACCCGGGCTTTGAACCGATCCGAACCTTTTCAGCACCGTCAGGAACGAGCCTTGCCGGCTTGCCTGCGTGCATTCCAGAAGGTCTTTCACCGTCTCGAAGCCGGCGTCCTCCGGGATCACACTCTGGTGCTGATGGAGACCGCGTGGCCCGTAAAGACGATTCCACCGGCCAATCCGGTCCAGCGGAAAGAAGAACGTGTCATAAGCAACCGTCTTTTCGGAAACGCCCGCCGGCGCGCTGCGGAAGTAGGCTTCGTTGAAAAGACGCAGGAATGGACCCTGCAGCGGGCTGACAGGCGGGGTAAACGGAACCTTCAGCGAAGACGTCCGGGAGGCGGCCGTGTGTCCGCCCTCTGTTTCGTGGTCACCTGCGATCAAGTGCCCGCGCCCGAACCGTTTTCCCTTGCTGAGCGAGTCGAGCCAGGCGACGGCATATTCGTGCCTTTCGTCAGCTTCCCGAGCAAGTTCGAAATAGGCTTCAAGATCATTGAACCGCGTTGTCACCTGCCTGATGGCAGACGTGCCAGCGCGCATCAACTGCACCGTCGCCTTGCGGATCAGGCCGGTCAGACCCAGGCCGCCGACCGTCGCCTCGAAAAGACCGGTCCCGTCCCACGGCGTAATGATGGACGCTCCCCTGTCCGTCCGGTCCAGGTGAATTTCAGTGACATGACAGCCGAAGGTGCCCCGGCGATGATGGTTTTTTCCATGGATATCGTTTGCGATGGCCCCGCCCAGGGTCACGAATTGCGTTCCGGGCAAAACGGCGGGGAACCACCCGGTCGGCGCGACCGCGTCAATGAGGTCCGACAGCAGGAGACCGGCTTCGGCTTCCAGAAGGCCCGTCCTGTCATTGAACGAAATGATCTTCCCGGCGGTCCGCGTTGCAATCGCTGCGCCAGACGCGTTCAGGCAACTGTCTCCATAACTGCGGCCATTGCCGTAAGGCAGGGCGCTCCCGGATGGGCGTGTGCCGGCGAGAAATGCCTCAGGCTGCACCAGTTCCGGCGTTTCGACGCTGAGCCCGCCCCAGCTTTCAACATGCGCGGTCATCGGGCTCACCATACGGCAGCAATGAGAAACAGGAAGGCACCGCAACCGATCATCAACTGGCTGCGCCAGTCCTTCAATATGAAGACGATCGGATCTTCGTGCATCTCGTCGCGCCGGGCCAGGATCCAGATCCGCATGATGATGTAGAGTATCAGCGGGCAGAGCAGCCAGATCATCTGCGGGACGGAATAGGCGCGCTCAATCGCCGGGCTTTGAATGTAAAGCGCGAGCACGAGGACAGCCGCAAAGCCCGAGGTCATTCCGGCCTGCGAAATCGTTTCGAGATCAACGTGCCTGTAGCCGCGTCCGGTCACCTCTCTCGACGCGGTTTCGCCGACCTGCTGCAACTCGGTAAAGCGTTTGACCAGCGCAAGCGAGAGGAAGAAAAACACGGAAAAGGCAAGCAGCCAGAAGGAATATTCGATACTCGCGGCAACACCACCTGCCAAAACACGGATCGTGTAAAGCCCCGCCAGCACAAACACATCCAGAAGCAGCATGCGCTTGACCGAGAATGAATAGGCCGTGGTGATGACGAGATACAGCGCCAGAATACCGGCAAACCCGATTGGCAGGGCCGTCGAAATCAGGAATGCCGCCACGATCGAACCGAAGGCCAGAGCAAGACCGTTCGGGATGCTCAGCTCACCGCTTGCAAAGGGACGTTTCCACTTGGTCTTGTGATTGCGGTCGGCTTCCAGATCCAGCAGATCGTTGAGTATGTAGATCGCCGACGCCGACAGCGAAAAGGCGACAAAGGCCAGGACCGCGCTCAGGAAAACGGACCCGATGAAGATCTCATGTGCCATGACGGCGGGGACGAAGATGAGCGTGTTCTTCAGCCACTGGTGCGGCCGCATTGCCTTCAACGCCGCTTTCACCTGGCTCCCGCCCGCCTCGATCCGGCTGGCACCCGACTGTTTCTGCCATCGGTCCGCCGCCCTGTCCGGGGCGACGACGACAGCTTCGGACGCGGCCTCGAACAGACAGACGTCATGGTGCGAATTGCCGTAATACTCAAAACCCAGATCGCCCGCCTCGGCTTCAATGCGCGCCAGTTTGCGCCCCGAGGTGAGGTTTGTGTCTTCATCG
>JBCBUA010000030.1:22790-30999 GCA_039818365.1 Pseudomonadota bacterium | reverse complement strand
CAGGTCCTACTCGCTTCTCGCCAGGCCTCACTGGGTCGATCCCTATGTTGACGGCATGCGCGATCTCCTGCGCCTGAACCTTGAACGGGAGGTCGCGCGCGAACGGATCACGAAGCTCGTCGAGGCCGAGGCCGTGATCTCAAGACGGGTCAACCTGTTCGAGAAGGTCCTGATCCCGAGAGCGGAAAAGAACATCAAGAAAATCCGCATGGCGCTTGCCGATGCGGAGCGGGATGCGGTCGTGCGCGCCAAGATTTCCAAGCGCAAGACTGCGGCCCGGAGTGCGGGAGAAAGGATGGCAGAGCTGTGACCATCGTTCCGCTCACAAAGGTCAGTCTGGTCGGCATACTCGACGACAAGGAAAAGGTGCTGGAAGCGGCCCAGTCATTCGGCATGCTGCACCTGATCCCCCTGACTTCTGCGCAAAAGGAGCTCGAAGCCGTCCCGGCCGGGCTCGGGCGCGAATCCTCTGAAGCCTTGCGCTGGCTGATGGAGTGCCCGGTCCAGCGCCGGCCGGTTACGGAACCCGATGATTTCGACCTGGAAGAAGTGGTCGCCGAGGCCTTGTCCAACCGCAAGGCGCTCAAGGCATGCCGGGACCAGCTCGAACAGCTGGACCGCCGGATCCGGGATGTTGAACCCTGGGGCGAATTCAGCTTCTCCGAACTGGCGGAAATCGGTGACAACCGGCTGTGGTTTTACGTCGTGCCGGCCGGCAAGCTGACGCAGGTCGATCCGGACGGCAAGGTCATGGAGATCGTCCACCGGGACAGATACCGGGCCTATGTCGTTCTGCTTTCGCCTGACGAGCCGCCGGCCGGCGCCATGCCGGTGCCGCGCGTGCATGTTGGCGCGCTGTCACTCTCCCAACTCAGGCGCCGCTACGAACAGGCAGCCGTCGAGCTTGAGGAACTGGAACTGGAGCGGCAACTCCTGACGAAATGGCGTTTCCTTCTGGCCCAGAACCTGGCCGCTGCACGGGACCAGTCGCGCCGCAGCCGTGCTGCGCTGGAAACCGCCGACAGCGATCGTCTTTTTGTGATGCAGGCCTGGGCGCGCAAGGACCAGAGGGACGAGATTCAGCATCTTGCGGACACACTTGGTCTGGCGGTGCTGTTCGACGATGTGTCCGGCGAGGACAAGCCGCCGACGCTGCTGGAGAATGCACGTCCGATGGAAGGGGGCGAGGATCTGGTCGAATTCTATCAGACCCCCGGATACCGGGACTGGGATCCGTCGGCCATCGTCTACGTGTCGTTCATCCTGTTCTTCGGCATGATCATGACCGATGCCGGCTACGGATTGCTGCTGCTTGTTCTGCTCTTCCTGTTCCGCCGGCGGTTCACGGGGTCCCCGCTCGCGCAGCGCATGTTCCGCATGTGTGTCTGGCTCATGGTCTCGACGACGGCCTTCGGCGTTGCGACGGGCAGCTACTTTGGCATCGCGCCGCCGCCCGGCAGCGTTCTCGGGCATCTCAAGGTAATGAACCTGAAGGACGTCGATACGATGATGAAAATCACGCTGACGATCGGCGTGGTGCATATCGTTCTCGCCAATCTCATGCGCGCGGTGCACGAAACGACGCCGAGCGGCCGCTTCCAGCCCCTGGGCTGGTGCCTTGTCGCCCTTGGCGGGCTGGCAACCTTCCTTGGCCAGGAGACGGTCCTGGCCACTCTGGCCCCGGCCGCGGTCATCGCGGGCCTGCTCATAGTCGGGTTCTTCGGCAGTGACCGCAAGGTGGATTCGCTCAAGGCCGGAGGCCTGCGGCTTTTCGACGGCCTGGCGGCACTCGCTCGCATCGTGAACATCTTTTCCGACGTTCTGAGCTACATGCGTCTGTTCGCGCTCGGCCTTGCGGCCGCGTCGCTGGCGGAAACCATCAACTCGCTGTCCGGGCAGCTCAACGAGGCCGTACCGGGGATCGGCATTCTGATCGCCATTCTGGTACTGGCCATCGGCCATGCCATCAATATCGGGCTCGGCCTGATTGCCGGCTGCGTCCACGGACTGCGCCTGAACGTTATTGAGTTTTTCAATTGGGGTCTGAAAGACGAAGGCAAACCCTTCCGGTCTTTCAAGAAAGAGGAGACACGCCTGTGAACGAATTCGTTGTGGCTCTCGGTTGGTTTGGACTGTACGCACCGGTGGCGCTTGGCGCGATCGGCAGCGCCTGGGGCTGTGCGCTCGGCGGCAGTGCCGCCATTGGTGCGATGCTGGACAGTGACGGCGGCTATGGCCGGTTCATCGGCGTGTCGCTGATGCCGTCATCGCAGGTCATCTACGGCATTGTCATCATGTTCTCGTTGCAACAGTCGAGCGTCGATGCCGCGAACGGGGCCGCGCTCTTCGGGATCGGTGTCCTGTCGGGCTTCACCATGATGATCACCGGTATCCGCCAGGGCGAGGTGCTTGCCTCTGCAATCCATGCGTCCAAGGCGAAGCCGGAAATCTTCGGGATCTCGCTGGCGCCGGCAGCGGTGCTTGAGGGCTTTTCGGTCTTCGCGCTGGTCTTTGCACTGGTTCTGGCCGGTTCGATCCCGAGTTAGGAGGCTGTCATGTCCAAGGAAAACGGATCGGCAGATCTTGAAAACGCAGCCGGGGCCGGCGTTCAGGCCCTGATCGACCGGCTGAAGTCGGAAGGCGTCTCCGCCGGACAGTCCGAGGGCGACGAGATCCTGTCCAAGGCCAAGGCCAGGGCGGACGAGATCGTGTCGGAGGCGCAGAAGCGGGCCGACGCCCTCATCGCGGACGCCCGGGCCGAGGCGGCCAAGGAAAAGGCGGCGACCGAAGACGGCCTCAAGGTCGCAGCCCGCGATCTGGTGCTGAGCCTGCGAAACGAACTGGGCGACAGGATCCAGCAGGAAGCCGGACGCCTTGTCGGCACCACGCTCGGCGACGAGCAGTTCCTGGAAAAACTCATCCTGGCGATGGCGGGAAATGCCAAGGACAACGCTTCGGTTGTTGACACCGAACCCATGGAAATCGTGCTGCCCGAGAAGGTCGTCACCTTCGAGGAGCTGAAACAGTCGCCGGAGGCGGTTGAGCCGGGAACCCTGACGCATTTTGTCATTGCGCTGGCGGGAGAGGCCTTGCGCGACGGCGTCACGTTCTCGACGGCTCCGGGTTTTGACGGCATCAAGGTGAAACTGACGGATCGAAACGTCTCGATCGATCTCACCGAAGAAGCAATCGCCACCTTGTTGAAGCGGCACTTGCAGCCCCGTCTGCGTGCCGTGATGGAAGGGGTGCTCAGGTAGTCATGTCCCGTCCGCACCAGTATATTTCGCTTGTCACGAGCCTGCCGCATCTCGGGGAACTCTTCACGCGGAAGGAAGTGCCGATTTCGCAGTTCCGGTTGAAGCAACGTCTGGCGATGCTCGAAGACGGGCACGCGAGCCTCTTGAAGGAACTCGTTGAGATCACCGCCTGGGCAGGGGTCGCGAAATACGACGCGGACAGCCAGGTCATCACGCGCGCCAGGCAGGTCATGGAAGACCTCGGGGACCATCCGGATCTTCAGCATCTGGTCGGGACGCGCATGGAAACCCGCACGCTGATTGCTGCCTTGCGGCGGCGGAACCGAGGCCAGGAAACGGCGGGCGACATAACCTCGTGGGGATTTGGGCGCTGGTGCAGCCGGATCAGGGCCAATTGGAGCGATCCGGCTTTCGGCCTTGGCCATTTCATGCCCTGGATTGCGGAGGCGCATCGGCTGATGCGGGCCGGGGACCACATCTCGCTTGAGCGTCTGACCCTGACCGAGGTCTTCCGGCAGCTCGATCACTACGGCGCGCTGCACGAGTTCGATTTCGAGGCGGTTGCCATCTATGTGCTGCGCTGGGTGATCGTCGAACGCTGGTCGCGCTACGGCGAAGACGATGCAAGGACCCGGTTGCAGGCGCTTGTCGCGGCAGCGCTGAGCGGGACGCAAACACCTGTGCCGATGGCAGCGGGCAGCGATTTTCTTTCAGACAGAACGCCATCTTTGGAGGGTGCCTCTTCATGACCAGCCATGTCCAGCTTCCGGAACCGACGGCCCGGGTCATTGCTGTCCAGGACGACCTGGTGACGCTTGCGCCGCTTGAGAATGCGCCGCTGATCAAGAACGAAGTGGTCTACATCATTCCGCACGGACCTGAGCGCGACGGCAAGCCGCGCGAGTATCTCAAGGCCGAGGTGCTGCGCGTGCGCGGCAAGTCGGCGGAAGCGCAGGTCTTTGAAAGCACGGCGGGCGTCAGGGTCGGTGACAAGGTCATCCAAAGCGGGGAAATGCTGTCGGTGGCCCTCGGCCCGGGTTTGCTCAGCACCGTGTTCGACGGTCTGCAGAACCCGCTTGCCGACATTGCTGCCGAACACGGATTTTTCCTGCCGCGCGGGGTTCTGACCAACGTGCTCGACGAGAACAGGAAATGGGCCTTTGAACCCAAGGTCAAAGCGGGCGATCCGGTCAGGGCGGGTGATACGCTCGGCACCGTTCCGGAAGGCCGTTTTGAACACAAGGTGATGGTCCCGTTCGGCCTGCGCGGAACCTGGTCGGTCGAGCGCATTCGAGAAGGCACCTTCACGATCAGCGAGACCGTCGTCGCGCTCAAGAACGATCGCGGCGAAACCCGCGACCTGACCATGGTTCAGCACTGGCCGGTGCGGCGCGCAATCCCTGAAGGTCTGGTCAAGGCCGGGCAGAGCGAGCGTCTTTATCCGAGCGAACCGCTCATCACGACCCTGCGCCTGGTCGACACGTTCTTTCCGATTGCCCGCGGCGGCATGGGCTGCATTCCCGGTCCCTTCGGTGCTGGAAAAACGGTGCTGCAATCGTTGATCTCGCGGTTCTCGGCGGTCAATATCGTGATCGTCGTCGCCTGCGGTGAGCGGGCAGGCGAGGTGGTCGAAACCATTACCGAGTTTCCGCATCAGCCGGACCCGTCGGGCGACGGCACGCTGATGGACCGGACCGTCATCATCTGCAACACCTCGTCCATGCCGGTGGCGGCGCGCGAGGCGTCGATCTATACCGGCATCACGCTGGGCGAGTATTACCGCCAGATGGGATATGATGTGCTTTTGATCGCGGACAGCACGTCGCGCTGGGCCCAGGCAATGCGCGAGACCTCAGGACGGCTTGAGGAGATACCGGGTGAAGAGGCTTTCCCCGCCTACCTCGATTCCTCGATCAAGGGCATCTACGAGCGGGCCGGTGTTCTGAAGACGGCCACCGGCGAGACCGGCAGCCTGACCATGATCGGAACCGTGTCGCCTGCCGGCGGCAATTTCGAGGAGCCGGTCACCCAATCGACGCTTGGCACCGTCAAGACGTTTCTCGGGCTTTCGTCCGAACGGGCCTACAAGCGCTTTTATCCTGCGGTCGATCCTCTCCTGTCCTGGTCCCGCTACCATACCCAGCTCGGTGACTGGTACGCGGACAACATCGGTCCCGACTGGGTGCCAAAGGTCGAGGAGATGATTGACCTCCTGCGCAAGGGTGACGAGATCACCCGCATGATGCAGGTCACCGGTGAGGAAGGCGTTTCGACGGAGGACTTTGTCCTGCAGCAAAAGGCGCTGTTTCTCGACATGGTCTATCTTCAGCAGGATGCGTTCGACGATGTTGATGTCTCCGCGCCGCTGACGCGCCAGCAGGAAACCTTCAATCTTGTCTACAGCATTGCGACCACCGAGTTCGCCTTCGAGGACAAGGATGCCGTGCGCAAGTTCTTCACCGAGCAGACGTCGCTCTTCAAGAACCTCAACTATTCCGCGGATGGCAGCAATGAACGCAAGGACCTGCGCGGGCGCATCGAAACCTTGCTGCATGAGGCCCCCGGCGTTCTCGACGCTGCAGCGTCCGCATGATCACATTGGCTGGCAGGTCTGCAGGGCCTGCCCCCTGGGGCTACATGCCAAGCCGTTTGGCGTTCAAAATTGCATCGAAATGGGGCTTGACCAAAAAATAACCTTGACCAGCGGTGCGGCTGCTTTCTAAATTTCTTGACCATTTGGTCAGATCGATTGTCGAGAAGGCAGAATGCCCCTGCGGTTGGTCTTGGTCAATTTGCTGCGGCCCGGGAGAGCGGTTGGGACCCGTTCGTTCACACGGCTTGCAGAGGTGCACATAACCAGAGAAGGATCCGGCCGGATGAGCAGGATCCATAACAAGTAGGGGAATGGCAATGAAGACGTTGAAAAGTCTTGCGCTTGTATCTGCATTGGGAGCAGGCCTGATTTCAGGCGCGGCCCAGGCCGCAGACGAGCTGACTTTGCAGCTTAAGTGGGTCACTCAAGGCCAGTTTGCGGGTTACTACGTTGCAAAAGACAAGGGATTTTATGACGAGGAAGGGCTTGATGTGACCATCAAGCCGGGCGGGCCGGACATTGCTCCGCCCCAGGTGATTGCCGGCGGGGGCGCCGACGTGATCATCGACTGGATGCCGTCGGCACTGGCTTCGCGCGAGAAGGGCGTGCCGCTTGTCAACATCGCACAGCCGTTCAAGAAATCCGGCATGATGCTGACCTGCCGCAAGGATACCGGAATCGCGTCTCCGGACGATTTCAAGGGCAAGACGCTCGGCGTGTGGTTCTTCGGCAACGAGTATCCCTTCCTGTCCTGGATGAGCCAGCTTGGCATTCCGACGGACGGCAGCGATGGCGGCGTGACGGTTCTGAAGCAGGGCTTCAACGTGGATCCGATCCTGCAGAAGCAGGCCGACTGCATCTCCACCATGACCTACAACGAATATTGGCAGGTGATCGACGCAGGCATTCCGGAAGAAGAGCTTGTTGTCTTCAAGTATGAAGACCAGGGTGTCGCGACGCTGGAAGACGGTCTTTACGTTCTGGAAGACAGCTTGGAAGATCCGGAGATGGTCGACAAGCTGGCCCGTTTCGTGCGTGCGTCCATGAAAGGCTGGGCTTACGCGGCTGATAATCCGGAAGAAGCTGCGGAAATCGTTCTGGAAAACGATGCCACGGGTGCCCAGACCGAAAAACACCAGATCCGCATGGTCGGCGAAATCATCAAGCTGGTCGACGGGTCTGACGGGAAGCTGGACATGAGCGCTTATGATCGCACGGTCAAGTCGCTGCTCGCCGGCGGTTCCGATCCGGTCATCACCAAGGAGCCGGAGGGCGCGACCTCCACGGCAGTCACCGACAAGCTCTGAGGCTGTTTCGAAAATCGCACATCAGCGACGAAAAGGCCGCCTGCCCGGGCGGCCTTTTTGCATTATACAGGATCATCCGCGCAGCCGGACGATCATGCACAGACCGCCGTGGGGGCACTGCCGATGAAGAAGACTGCTGTTGTACTCGGTGCCTACGGCTTCATCGGGGCAGCTTGTGTAAAGGCGCTCCGGGACCGGGGCTTCGCCGTCACGGGCGTTGGCCGCTCGCGGCAAGCGGCGGCGAAAATGCCGCCGGGTATCGACTGGATATTCAGGGACATCGCGCAGGTTTCCGCACGCGACTGGGAAAGCCTGCTTGAGGGCGCGGACGTGGTCATCAATGCATCGGGCGCCTTGCAGGACGGCGCGCGCGACAATCTCACGGCCATTCATGAAACGGCGATCCGCAACATCTGTGAGGCACTCGCGGGCAGGAAGACAAGGATCGTCCAGATTTCAGCCGCCGGTGTTCGCGCAGATGCTCCGACGGATTTTTTCAGAAGCAAGGCGCGCGGGGACGCCATCCTCATGGCGTCCGACATCGACTGGATCGTGCTGCGCCCTGTTCTGGTCGTCGGTGCGCAGGCCTATGGCGGCACCGCCCTGTTGCGGGCCGCGGCCGCCTTTCCGCTTGTGCAGACCATGATCGCACCGAAGGCGGTCATTCAGACCGTCAGCGTTGAAGACCTTGCCGCGGCTGTTGCCGAGGCCGCGGACGGCAGATTCGGCAGCCGTTTTGTCGCCGACATCACCGAAGACGGCGAGCAGACGTTTGCGGAGTTGACGCAGAGCTTTCGCAGCTGGCTCGGATACCCGGCCTGGCGGTACCGGCTGACCCTGCCGGATTGGTCGGTCAGGCTTGCCGGCAGGGTAGCCGATGCGCTCGGCTGGCTCGGCTGGCGCTCGCCCTTGAGAACAAATGCGCTTCTGTCGCTCCAGGATGGCATCACGGGAGATGCGGCCGCCTGGAAGGACATGGGCGGCATGTCTTTCAAACCGTTAAGCGGGACCCTGGCGGATCTGCCGGCAAATGCGCAGGAACGGAGCTTCGC
>JBCBUA010000030.1:0-22690 GCA_039818365.1 Pseudomonadota bacterium | reverse complement strand
CGGCTCTACCTGTTGCTTCCGCTCGCGATCGGATGCCTGTCGCTGTTCTGGGTCCTGTCGGGTGCCTTCGGTCTCATTTCGCTGGAAGAGGCCAAAGCCGTTCTGACGGAGCAGGGTGTGGCGTCCGGCCTGGCCGCATTCGCGGTTATCGGCGGGTCCGTGATCGATCTCGCGCTTGGGGCCGCCGTCCTTTTCCGGAGATGGACCAGGGCCGCGTGTTTCGGGATGATCGCGGTTTCCTTCGGTTATCTTGGCGCAGGGACACTGCTGACGCCGCATCTCTGGCTGGACCCGCTCGGGGTTTTCGTCAAGGTTCTGCCGGCCATTGTGCTGGCACTCGTCGTCGCGCTCGTTCTGGAGGACCGGTGATGTGGTACGAACTGCTCCGGTTCGCGCACGTGATCGGCGCGTGTGTTCTGCTCGGCACGGGCGCTGGTATCGCTTTTTTCATGGTGATGTCGAACCGGTCCGGCAATCCGGCCCTGATCGCCCATGTCGCCGGTATCGTCGTGTTGGCCGATACGGTATTCACGGCAACGGCTGCCGTGCTACAGCCCGTCACCGGGTATCTGCTGACCCGCGAAGCCGGCTGGCCGCTCACCGAAGGCTGGGTGCTCCTGTCCCTGTGCCTTTATGTCGTCGTTGGTATTTTCTGGCTGCCCGTTGTTCTGATCCAGCTGCGGATGCGCAATCTCGCCGTGATCGCGGCTGAAAACGCAGAAGCGCTTCCGGCCACGTATCACAGGCTTTACCGGATCTGGTTTGCCTTTGGCTTTCCTGCCTTCGCGTCCGTGCTTGCCATTGTCTGGCTGATGCT
The DNA here is from genome assembly GCA_039818365.1 of Pseudomonadota bacterium. Classification (GTDB taxonomy): domain Bacteria; phylum Pseudomonadota; class Alphaproteobacteria; order Rhizobiales; family Stappiaceae; genus Roseibium. The sequence goes on along the minus strand of JBCBUA010000030.1, from coordinate 21,873 downwards.
GACCCGTCCCGACCTGTCCGGCTGGTTGTGAAAGGGCACCTTTGGGACGGTCACTCGGAAGGCCGTCGCATGAGAATCCAGACCATGGCACCGATAAAGGCGAAGGTGCCCAGGTTCAGGAACGTATCAACCGGATCACCGATCAGCATGGTCTAGCTCCTTCTTGCTGTCCTGCAGGAGTGCTTTTGTCAGGCAGACCATCAGCAGTACGGTTATGAACACGAACGGCAACGCCCCGAGCGCGATCAGCGTTTTGACCGCATTCATCGATCCGGACAGGATCATGGCAGCTCCGAGAATTCCCAGAAGACCGCCCCAGATGACGCGGACCTTTGCGCTCGGATCGGGGTTGCCGCCGGTTGAAAACATGCCGAGCACGAACGCGGCGCTCACCACGCTGGTGACAATGAACAAAAACGCGGCCGCGATCGTCGCGACAGTCATGATCGTCGAAAATGGCAACCGGTCCAGCAGCGCGAAGGTCATGCGTTCCACATTGGTCTGCGTCAGCGCAAGCAGTTCACCCTGGCCGTTGAGCGTTTCGTAAAGGCCGACACCGCCAAAGGCACCGAACCATATGGTCGAAAAAAGGGTTGGTCCGATCAGCACGCCGAGCACGAATTCGCGGATCGTGCGGCCCTTTGAAATGCGGGCAACGAACACGCCGACAAAAGGACCCCAGGCGATCCACCAGACCATGTAGGTCAATGTCCAGTCCCGGAACCACTGCGTGGTCTCATCGCCGAAGAACGTGAATGTCTGCAGGCCGCGCGGGATCACCTCGGCGACATACAGTCCGATCCCGCTGACAACGGAATTGAGCAGAAACTCGGAGGGCCCGAGAATGATCGTATAGGCGACCAGCGCGATCGCGAGCCCCATCGCGATGTTGGACAGCTTCGCCATGCCGCTGCCAAGATCGACCAGCAGCGGCGGGATGTAGGCTGCGATCATGACAAGGAAGACACCCCAGACCAGATAGCCGGGTGTTGCCCCGCCGCCGAAAAGGACGGTGACGCCGTCCGCGACCTGGAAAACACCCATGGCGACCGATCCGCCAACGCCGATGGCAATTGCGGCGATTGCCATGAAATCGGAAAACCAGCCGACGGCGTTTGCCCATGTTTCCCCCGGAAACAGGTTCTTGACCGGTGCGCTGACCAGCATGGGCGTTCCGCGCCGGAAACTGAAATAGGCAATGGTCAGCGCGGTCGTGCCGTAGATCGCCCAGGCATGAATGCCCCAATTGAAATTCGAGGCCAGCAGCGCCTGTTCCGCCGCTATCGGTGCCGGGATCGCCTGGCTGGCCAGATAGTAATGGGTGAGCGGTTCCGCGACGGCCCAGAACAGCAACCCGACGCCCATGCCGGCGGCAAACAGCATCGCGATCCAGGTGGGTGTCGAATATTCAGGTCTGTCTGTATCCGCCCCCAGACGGATATCGCCGAATTTCGTCAAGGTCAGGCCGAGGCAGAACAGCAGCATGATCGTGACCGACAGCATCACGAACCAGCCGCGGCTGATGAAATACTGATCGACAATTTCCTTCGCTATCGACTGCAGGCTGGCAGGATCGGCCACGCCCCAGATACCGATGACCGCACAAAGGCCGATCGAGGCTGCGAGGAGAACACGCGAATCGTTCATGAAGGCCCACCCTGACTATTCGCAAGCTAGGCTAATGGGAGGACCGGCAGACTGCAATCTTGCTACAAACGACAAAGCGCAGGCGACCGCGCGGCGCGCCTGCGCCGAGACCTCGTTGGACGGAATTACTCCGCGGCGTCCTTGACCGCCATCGGATTGTTCGGGTGCGTCGTCCAGTTGGCGTAGTCTTTCTCGACCGTTTTTTTGGTGCGCGGATCGATGCTGCCTGCCGCCATCGGCTCCATGGTGATGCAGTTTTCGACCGGACAGACATTGACGCAGAGGTTACATCCGACGCATTCCTCGTCGATCACCTCAAAGCGGCGCTCGCCATTGACCATGCTTGTGATCGCCTGATGCGACGTGTCCTCGCAGGCGATGTGGCAGCGGCCGCATTTGATGCACAGATCCTGGTCGATCTTGGCCTTGGCGATGTAATTCAGGTTGAGATATTGCCAGTCCGAGACATTGGGAACGGCGCTGCCGACGAACTGGTCCACGGAGGTATACCCCTTCCGGTCCATCCAGTCGCTGAGGCCTTCGATCATGTCTTCCACGACCTTGAAACCATAGGTCATGGCCGCCGTGCAGACCTGAACGGAGCCGGCACCGAGCGCCATGAACTCCGCCGCATCCTTCCACTCGGTCACGCCGCCAATCCCGGAGATCGGCAGCCCGTATGTTTCGGGATCGCGCGCGATCTCGGCAACCATGTTGAGGGCGATCGGCTTGACCGCCGGACCGCAATAGCCGCCATGCGCGCCCTTGCCGTCAACAGACGGTGACGGGGCCATTTCGTCAAGGTCGACACCCATGATCGAATTGATCGTGTTGATCAGGGACACCGCGTCCGCTCCGCCGTCCTTGGCAGCGCGCGCCGGTTTGCGCACATCGGTGATGTTCGGAGTCAGTTTCACGATGCAGGGCATGCGCGAATGCTGTTTGACCCAGCGCGTGACCATCTCGATATATTCCGGCACCTGGCCGACTGCGGAGCCCATGCCGCGCTCGCTCATGCCATGCGGGCAGCCGAAATTGAGCTCCACGCCGTCGGCTTCCGTTTCCTCGACGCGCTTGAGGATGTCAATCCAGTTCTGCTCCTCGCATGGGACCATCAGCGACACCACCAGGGCCCGGTCCGGCCAGTCGCGCTTGACCTTCTTGATCTCCTGAAGGTTGACCTCCAGGGGGCGGTCCGTGATCAGCTCGATATTGTTGAGACCGATCAGCTGGCGGTCCTTGCCGTGAATGGCTCCGTAGCGCGGGCCGTTGACATTGACTACGGCCGGATCTTCGCCGAGCGTCTTCCAGACAACGCCGCCCCAGCCGGCCTTGAAGGCGCGCACGACGTTGTATTCCTTGTCCGTCGGCGGCGCGGATGCCAGCCAGAACGGGTTGGGCGACTTGATTCCGATGAAATCTGTACGAAGGTCAGCCATTTTGCGTTTCCCCTAAATCCGAAATGCGCGCTGTGCTCACGCGCTCAAGGCGGCGTTGATGCTTTCGGCGGCAATTTTCCCGTCTTCGACGGCGGTGACGGTGAGGTCTTCACCGCCGAGCACGCAGTCACCACCGGCCCAGACGTCGCCAAGGCTCGTTCTGCGGTCCGCACCGACAACGATCCGGCCCTTTTCAAGTGAAAGCGAGGCGTCGAGATCGTCGCGGACAAGCGTTTGTCCGACCGCCTTGAACACCATGTCGGCGCGCAGCGACACGATCTCGCCTGTTCCCTGAAGCGAGCCGTCTTCGCCGGTTGTCGTGCGCTCCAGCTCGATGGAACTGATATGTCCGTTTTCGACCGAAAGCGCGTGCGGCTGGGCATTGGTCAGGATCTTCACACCGGATGTCTGGGCAAGATCCTGCTCGAATTTCGACGCGTTCATGCGTTCCTGGTCGCGCCGGTAGACAATCGTCACGTCCTCGGCTCCGAGCAGCTTCTTTTGAACGGCGATGTCGACCGCCGTCATGCCGCCGCCGATCACCACGACATGCCGTCCGACCGGCAACCGGCCGAGATCCTCGGCCTGCCGGATGTCGGAAATGTAGTCGACCGCGTTCAGTACGCCGCCGTGGCTTTCGTTTTCCTTGCCGAGCGCGTTGACGCCGCCAAGACCGATTGCCAGGAAAACGGCATCATGGGTTGCGCGCAGTTCGGCAAGGTCGAGATTTTCACCCAGCCTCATGCCGGTCTTCAGCTCGATGCCCCCGATGGTGAGAATGAAAGCGACCTCGCGCGCGGCAAAATTGTCGACCGACTTGTAGGACGCAATCCCGTATTCGTTCAGCCCTCCGGCCTTGTCGCGGGCATCGAACAGCGTGACATCGTGGCCGTGAACGGCCAGTCTGTGCGCGCAGGACAGACCCGCCGGGCCGGCGCCCACGACGGCGACTTTCTTGCCTGTCGGAGCTGCGCGCGTGAAAGGCGTTTCGTCGTGCCCGGCCATGTAGTGATCCGTCGCGTAGCGTTGCAGCTGCCCGATCTTCACCGGTTTGCCTTCTGCAACTTCGCGCACGCAGACCTGCTCGCAGAGCGTCTCCGTCGGGCAGACACGGGCGCACATGCCGCCAAGAATATTCTGTTCGAAAATCGTCTTTGCCGACCCGTCCGGGTTTCCGGTCGATATCTGGCGGATGAACTGGGGGATGTCGATGCTGGTCGGGCAGGCCTGCATGCAGGGTGCGTCGTAGCAGAAATAGCAGCGGTCGGCTTCAACCTGCGCTTCGTGCGGTTCCAGCAGGGGGTGAAGGTCGCTGAAATTGTCCGCATATGCGTCCTGGTGCAGGCGTCCGGCGGCAATATCCGGGCCGGCTTTGGTCTGGGTCATGTCGATCTCCGGAAGGTTGGCGATCATGCTTTGGTTTGGCCCCTTCTTTTGTGGGCGCTCTGGGGTATTGGGCAAAAATTTGAACAGTTAGTCAAATTTTTTTTAGAACAATTATAAACTTGAAAATTACAGTCAGAAATAAACGGCTTTGATCACAGGAGGTTAGGTCGATTTCCAAGCCTGCACAAAGAGACGGCATGGAGTCAAAACAGACAGAAAGTTCAGGATGGAGAAAGTGAATTCCGGCTTAAGTCGACGATACCGGCTGGTCTGGGGTCCTGACCCTGAGGGGCCGCGGCACATTCCCGTTTGAACGGCTGGCGAGGGCGCGCGATACCGCTGCAAATCGAGACGGCACAGCGCGTGCAGCAATGACCAGAAGGCTCACCGGCCAGAACACGGACACGCAAAAAACCCTGGCAAGACGAATGTGCGTGTCCTGGAAGTCGTCCACGAGATTTGCCGTCAGAAAGATCAGAAACGCGAGTGTAACCGCGCCATAGACGATGACACCGCCCAGAAAACCGATGATCATTTTGCTACCCACTTTCAGCAGAACGCATCGCAATGCAGGGTCATGCCCACCGACCCCATTGCAAGTGTCCACCACCACATTGCACCTTGGAACAATACCGCAGATTGCGGCCCGTGCGCCGCACCGTGGTTTCCGCGCACGGGTCATTTCGGTTTGTGCACAGGAAAGGCAGGTTTGTTACAATGGCGGACGGGAAACTCGACATCCCACTTTCTGCTGACGGCGTTGAGCGCGTCCGTATGCGGGCGCATTCTCGGTTTCGATGATGCTCATCGTGCCGTTGCTTTGTCCGGGCTCCAAGCGAACCCTCAGCTTCAGTCCGATTTCGGGTATGCGCAGCGGGGGCTGAGCGTCCTCGCCAGCGGCAACCCGGGAATGGAGGAAGCTGAACTCCAGTGGATTTTCCTTTGACCGTTGAATGGGCCGGCCCTTACTCCGGATACCAGAGCCGGGCCTTTTCAGCACCGCGCTCGATGATCACGTGACCATTGGCAAACACACGGTAGGCGTGGCTCCAGTCGCCGTCCGGCCACTTGATCCGGATATTCGCTCGTTCCGCGACACCCAGGCCGAAGTGGACAAACCCCATCTGCCCGGACGCGTGTCCGCCTCCGATCTGGATATCCTTCACCACCGTGCGGTTGCCGGTCTTGACGCTGATCTTCGCCCCAACGGCGCGGGTGTTGACCCTGCCCGGTTGACGGACGTCGACGGCAAGCCAGTTGCCGAGCGGGCGCGGCGTGTCTTGCGTTCCCTGCCCAAGATTGCGGAACAGGCTGACGGGTGCGGCGCGGTTCACCACCACGAGATCGAGCAGGCCGTCCGAGTTGAAGTCCGCAAGCCCGGCCCCGCGGCCCCTGCGGTCCAGCCCGATGCCCGAAAGGCCGCCTGCCTCGACAAATTTCCCGTTCCACTGGCCGATGAGGAGATTGTCCGGATCGAAAGCTGCGAAATCCGGCATTGCCTCGACATTCCCTTTGGCGATGTAAAGATCCCAGAGCCCGTCATTGTTGACGTCCTGAAATTCCGAATGCCAGCCGGTTGAAGGCTTGAGATCCTCGCCTGCATAGGGACGGTGGGCCGTCACGCCCAGATCAAACGCGATATCCTGGTAGACAGGGACGGTCTCATCTGTCTCCACATCCAGTTTCTGAAGCTTCGTGTCGCCCATGCTGGTGAGCGCGTATTCGGGAAAACCGTCCACGTCCAGATCGACGGAGGCGATTCCCATGCCCCAGATCTTCAGGTGCTGCCAGCCATCCGTCTTGCGGTAGGGGCGGGGCGGACGGTTCGCGGGAACCGCCCAGAGCTGTTCCTGGCCGCCCCGGTAATAGTGGCGGTCATTGGAGACCCGCAGGGAAGGCTCCCCGGACCGGTTCCAGTCGGTAAACAGGATCGACAGCGCACAATATCCGGGGGAAAGACGCACGGGCTCCGGATAGGACGGCGCGCCGTTGCTCGCCGTTTCCGGGCGGAACAGGAAATTGTCGTGGCAGGTGCCCCAGGGAGCGCCGGGCTGGGAGCGATCCACATAGTTGCCGAAGGCAAGTGTCGGAAAATCAAGCCCGGCCTCGTAGGTTGCCGAGAAGGCGGTGGTCCATTCGCGCCCGCCCTGGAACGCAAGGGTCCGGTTCGCGACCTCGAAAGTGCAGTCGCCCTTGCCTTTCAAAAGCAGGTTCTCGCCGAGCCGCAGCAGAACCAGATCGAGAATGTCGTCATTGTCGAGATCGAGCGGGTAGGCGCCAAGCACCTTGGCCAGGCCCTTGTCGTCGACAGATGTGTCGACTGGCGAAAACCGCAGCGCGCCGCCGGTCGGGCTCCGGTTCACGAACAACTGGGCCGGATTCTTCCCCCCGGCCAGGAAGAGATCAGGCTTCCGGTCGCCGTTGCAGTCGAAGATCGCAGATCCGCCGCCGACAAAATACTCCCAGGCGCCATCGTAGCTGTGGTCGATGCCAGCGCTTTGTGCCTCCTCGGCAAATTGCGGAACCGGGGCTGCGGAAGCGGGCGTGTCGTCTGCCTCCGATGGCAGCGTCATCATCGCGCAGGCGGCGAGCGCGAGAATGGCCGGGTGTCTGTTCGCTGCCCGGGTCATAGCGCGATCTCCAGGCTGCGCAGAAAGGCGATCACCGATTGCCGTTCATTTTCGCCGAGACCGGCATAGGCGTCGCGGCTCGATTTTGCCGACCCGCCATGGGCCAGGATGGCTTCGTCGAGCGTGGTCAGATCCCCGCGATGCCCGTAGGGCGCCGTGCTGCCGATGCCCCAGAGTTCCGCCGTGATAAAGACGTCCCTTGCGACGAACCTCTGCGCCAGCAGTTCGTTGCCGAATGTGTCGTTTTGTGCATCCGCGATCCTGTGACGCTTGAGATCTCCGAACAGGGGAACCAGCACACGGCCCTTGTCGTCTCTCGGCAAAGCCTTCACCCAGTCGAGAGATGCAAGATCAAGGGCGAGCGGTTCGTCCATGTCGCTCTGGCGGAGTGTTCCGGCCGTGTCGTAGGGACCGGGGTCGTGGAACACGAGCGCATCCAGCGGCAGCGAGGGCTTGTGGCAAGCCGCGCATCCGATCTCTCCGAATGTGCGCTCGCCTTTTGCACTGGCGTTTTGCCAGATCTCGGGCAGATCGTCCCTGCGGGTGGGGGCCGGCAGCGTCGCCTGCCATGCCACAAGCGCGGAAATCTGGCCTGCCGACATCTCGGCGGTGAACCCGTCGGCATCGAAATCGTCGGTGCCGGTCCACGTCGGACCAAATCGTTCGGTCGGCTGGATCCCGTGATGGGCATTCATGGCGTTGACGGTGAACTGGCGCAGCGAGGCGAACACGCCCTTCTGGCTGAAAGGCCGGATCGTCAGGTCATCGTCGACACCATCAAGCGCGGACACATCCAGCGTCCCGTCCGGATAGGCGGTGATGCTGCCGAATGAAACATCCTTCGTGGTGAGCGAAACCGTCTCCGGTTCCCCGCCCGCCCGCGCCGCCTTCAGCGCAGCCTGGCGCTGGGCGCGCAGCTCCGTCGTCATCTCCCGCGCCAGCAGCTCGATCAGCCCGGCGCCCTGGATCGCATTGGTGTTGCGTTCGTTTGAAAACTGCGGGTCGATCGTGTCGAAATCGGCGCTCTCGAAACCTTCGGACACGAACACATTTGCCGTGAAGGAGCCGGCCCCGCCGACCACCGGTTCGTTGTGGCAGGAGGCGCAGGCATTGGCGTCAGGCCCGGCAAGGCGCTGAAACGTGAGATGTGACTGGCGGCGGACCTTGGTTGGAACGATGGCCCCTGTCGCGTCCGGGCGGCCGGCTCCGTCGAGGCTGGTGAACTTGGCGGAGAAGAGATGTTCCCCGAGCGGCTGCAGCACCGCGATAGGGTCCTCGCCGGACCTGGCCAGCTGGTTGATGTCGATGTCTTCCTGGATTGCCTTTTCGCTCCAGGGCGGAAGGTCGGGGTCGGCCAGTGCAGGTGCCTGCCAGATCGATCCGGCAAGGGCCACCGTCAAGGCCAGTCTCGATAGGCCCGTCACGCCGATACCTCCTGGCTGTCCGTGCGTCCTGAATGATTGCCGCGGGTCGAGGCTTTGCCGAGAAAGTCCTTGTCGAGCCGCTCCATCGACTGAGCGATCAGGCCGCTTCGGATGAAGTCTTCGTTCCAGGGCATGACATCCAGCGCGAAATTGTTGCGAAGATCCGCGACAAGCGCCTCCTCCAGCCCGTCCCACATGGACTTTTCCATGAAGGAAAAGGCGCGGACGGCAGCCCCCGTGAGGACCAGCCGTTTTGGATCGATCATCGCGATGACCCGGGCAATTCCGTAACCCAGGACCCGCCCCGCATCCTCAAAGGCCTTGAGGGCGTCCTTGTCACCGGCACCCGCGCGCTCCAGAAGTTGCGCCAGACCGCGCACGCCGGCCTTAATGCTGACCGGGTCGGTGTCTTCCGGCAGATGGCTCGCCGCCCGGATCAGGGCATAGTCGGACAGGTAGGCTTCCAGGCATCCGCGTTTGCCGCACCGGCACAGGGCGCCGCCGGGAATGTGATTCGCGTGTCCGAATTCGGCCGCGGTCCCGCTCGCGCCGGAAAAAAGCTGGTTGTTGAGATAGAGCCCCATGCCAACCCCGTAATCCAGCATGATCACTGCGAAGGTGCCGCTGTACCGGTTGGGATCCGACCAATGCAGCGCTTCCGTTATCATGTTGGTATCATTGGAGATATAACACTCTGCACCAAAGGCATCCTGCAGCGGTGCAACCACCGGAATACCGCGTCCGGCAAAGGCCGGGCTCCAGGCAACCTGACCGGTTTCCGTCTCGACGACGCCCTGCGCGGCGACCCCGATCTCGCAGACATGGGCGGGATCGACGCCGGCCTCATCAAGGAAACTCCGGATCGCCGCAACGATGGTCTGGGGGAAACTGTCTGCATCCGCGGCCGTGCTGTCAAACTTGATCCGCCTGTCCAGAACGACCTCGCCCGCAAAATTGACCAGCGAAAGATCGATATTGTTCACCGAAAGGCGCGCGCAGATGATGAACACGGCTCCCGGAGAAAGCTTCAGGAGGGTTCTAGGCCGCCCACGCGCCTGCGGTGCCTTGGGCTCTTCGCTCTCCAGACTGACGATCAGTCCCTGATCCAGAAGATCGGAGGTGATCGCGGTCACGGTTGCGGGGCTCAGGCGTGTGATCTGGCCGAGATCGATCCGCGCCATCGGACCGCTTCTGCGCAGCGCCTGGAGTACAATACTTCGATTTTGCCGCCGGATCTGGTCCCGGTCCGCCTTGCGTGTCATGCTCGCTCAGCTCTTCTCAAGGTGTTTCCTCTGTCCCGGGTTTCTCCCGGTTTTTCTCTGTTCCGTCGACAATTTATAGCCTCCTCGAACAGAGTTTTGCAAAACCATGTTGACAGGAGCGACGCTTTCCTGCAACTTTTTTTCGGACACCAAAAAAAATAACAACAAGGCTGTCCCATATGCGGCACTGCAACAAAGTGCCGGCTGACTAAATGCATTTTTCGGCTCGGCTGACACGCATGCCGGGCCAACTGGAGGAAACATCGCGATGCGTAAGATTACCACTTTGCTGGCGGGCGCCCTGCTGTCCGCGACCGCTCTGACCGCCGCCCAGGCGGACGACATTGTTGTCGGCGTAAGCTGGTCGAATTTCCAGGAAGAACGCTGGAAGACGGACGAAGCAGCCATCAAGGGCGCTCTGGAAGCCGCCGGCGCGAAGTACATTTCTGCCGATGCGCAGAGTTCTTCTGCAAAGCAGCTGTCCGACGTCGAAGCCCTGATCGCACAGGGTGCAACGGCCCTGATCATCCTGGCACAGGACGCGCAGGCAATCGGTCCGGCTGTTCAGGCTGCCGCCGATGAAGGCATCCCGGTCGTTGGTTACGACCGCCTGATCGACGACTCGCGTGCATTCTACCTGACCTTCGACAACGTCGAAGTCGGCCGCATGCAGGCCGCCGCCGTTCTCGCGGCTCAGCCGAAGGGCAACTACGTCATGATCAAGGGCTCCCCGACGGATCCGAACGCGGACTTCCTGCGCGGCGGTCAGCAGGAAGTTCTGCAGGCAGCGCTCGATTCCGGCGACATCAAGATTGTCGGCGAGGCTTACACCGACGGCTGGCTTCCGGCGAACGCACAGCGCAACATGGAGCAGATCCTGACGGCAAACGACAACGGCGTCGATGCCGTGGTCGCCTCCAATGACGGCACTGCCGGCGGCGTTGTTGCCGCGCTGACCGCACAGGGCATGGAAGGTATTCCGGTCTCCGGTCAGGACGGCGACCACGCAGCCCTGAACCGCGTTGCCAAGGGCACGCAGACCGTGTCCGTCTGGAAGGACGCACGTGAACTCGGCAAGGCCGCCGGAGAAATCGCTGTCGCTCTTGCCGGCGGTTCGGAAATGTCGGCCGTTGACGGTGCCGGCAGCTGGACGTCTCCCGGCGGTACCGAGCTGACCGCCAAGTTCCTGGCGCCGCTGCCGATCACCAAGGACAATCTGAGTGCCGTGGTTGATGCAGGCTGGATCTCCAAGGACGATCTGTGCCAGGGCGTGTCCGGCGGTCCGGCTCCCTGTAACTGATAGACTTGCTGAAAACGCGGCCCCGGACGTAAGATCGGGGCCGCACCAGAACGGGTGCATCAAGGCACCACGGGCAGACCACCCGGCAAACAGCGAACCGGTCTCCAAGCAGGAGTTACCCTGATGTCCGACACCGCTCTGCCCGGCTCAAAACGCCCGGCGGCTCGAAACTTGTTTGCGGCACTGCAGCTCGACACGCGACTACTGGGAATGATCGGGGCGTTCGTCGTCCTGTGTCTGGTCTTCAACGTGTTCACCGATGGCCGCTTTCTCACGCCGCGCAACATCTTCAATCTGACGATCCAGACCGTCTCCGTCGCGATCATGGCGACCGGAATGGTGTTCGTCATCGTCACCCGTCACATCGATCTGTCGGTCGGGTCCCTCCTTGCGACCGTTGCAGCCGTCATGGCGGTGGTCCAGACGGATCTTCTCGCGCATCCCGATGTGCTTGGGCTTGGTCACCCGGCAATCTGGGTGCTCGCGCTGATTGCCGGGATCTGTGTTGGTGTCGCGATCGGTGCCTTCCAGGGCTGGATGATCGGCTATCTCGGCATTCCGGCCTTTATCGTCACGCTTGGCGGCTTGCTGGTCTGGCGGAACGTGGCGTGGTTCATCACGTCCGGTCAGACGATCGGCCCCCTGAACGAGACATTCACGATGCTTGGCGGCATCGGCGGCACGATGGGTGAGACTGCGTCCTGGGTCTTCGGTCTTCTCGCGGTCGGCATCGTCCTGTGGCTGCAGGTCGCCTCGCGCCGCCGCAGGGCCTCGCACGGCTTTCCGGTCAAACCCGTGTGGGCCGAGCTTGCCCTTGGAGCAATCACGACGGTCGCCATCCTCGGGTTTGTCGCGATCCTGAATGCCTATCACATACCACCGGCACGCCTGAAGCGGATGTTCGAGGCCGTTGGCGAAACGATGCCGGAAGGGCTCGAGGTCGGCTACGGCATTCCCTATTCGGTCGTGCTGCTGATCCTCGTGGCGGTCGCCATGACCGTTGTTGCCCGGCGCACGCGCCTGGGCCGCTATATCTTCGCAACGGGCGGCAACCCGGACGCGGCCGAGCTTTCAGGCATCAACACGCGGTTCCTGACAGTCAAGATCTTCGCGATCATGGGTGGTCTGTGCGCGCTCGCAGGTGCCGTTGCCTCCGCCCGCCTCGGCTTTTCGACAAACGACATCGGAACGCTCGACGAACTCCGTGTGATCGCGGCGGCCGTGATTGGCGGAACAGCGCTCGCTGGCGGCGTCGGCACGATCTACGGTGCGATCCTCGGGGCCCTGATCATGCAGTCGCTGCAATCCGGCATGGCGATGGTCGGCGTTGACGCGCCGCTGCAGAACATCGTGGTCGGCGTCGTTCTGGTCGTGGCCGTCCTGGTCGACATCATCTACCGCAAGCGTACGGGGGAGTAAGACATGGCAACACCTCTCGTGGAAATGAAGGACATGTGCATCTCCTTTGGCGGGGTGCACGCCGTCGATCATGTCACCGTCGATCTCTTCCCGGGTGAAGTCGTCGGACTTCTGGGCCACAACGGCGCGGGCAAGTCGACTTTGATCAAGATCCTGTCCGGGGCCTACAAGGCCGACAGCGGCCAGATCCTGATCAATGGCGAGGAAGCGCATATTCACTCGCCGAGGGATGCGCGCTCCTACAACATCGAGACGATCTACCAGACGCTTGCTCTGGCGGACAATCTCGATGCGGCCTCGAACCTGTTCCTCGGTCGTGAGCTGACGACACCGTTCGGGTTCGTGGATGACGATGCCATGGAAGCGGAAACCCGCAAGATCATGGGCAAGCTCAACCCCAACTTCAAGAAGTTCCATGCGCCGGTGAAGGCCTTGTCGGGCGGTCAGCGCCAGTCGGTTGCCATTGCGCGTGCGGTCTACTTCAACGCCAAGATCCTGATCATGGACGAACCCACCGCAGCGCTCGGCGTGCACGAGACGCAAATGGTGGCAGAGCTGATCGAGGAACTGAAGAAACAGGGGCTCGGCATCTTCCTGATCAGCCACGACATCCATGATGTCTTTGCGCTCTGCGACCGGCTTGCCGTGATGAAAAACGGTCAACTGGTCGGCACCGCGAAAACCACGGATGTGACCGACGATGACGTCCTGGGCATGATCATTCTCGGCAAATGCCCTCCCGGTGCCACGCCCGGCCCGGGCGCTCTTGTGGAAGAAGAGGCGGCAAGTTAAACCGGACCGGTCTGCGTGCGCAGGTGCGCAGGCCGGTTGCAATCATGCATTTTTGAGCCGTGACCTGATGTCGGGGACCGGCTTTCCTTTCGGCGAACTCTGAGGAACGCACCTCATGTTTATCGGTCTCGACGTCGGCACAAGTTCCGTCAAAGCCATTCTGCTCGGCGATGATCAATCCCTGATCGCCTCGGCGACGGCTGATCTCACGGTTGAGCGGCCGCATCCCGGCTGGTCCGAACAGGACCCGGACAGCTGGTGGCGCGCGTGCGAAAACGTGCTCGATGCCCTGAAGGCGGAAGCGCCGAAAGCCCTCTCAGCCGTCAGGGGCATCGGGCTTTCCGGACACATGCACGGTGCCACGCTGCTCGATGGCGCAGGCCGGCCCCTGCGCCCCTGTATCCTTTGGAATGACGGCCGATCGGGCAAACAATGCGAGGAGCTGACACGCAGCGAACCGAAATTCCAGACGCTTGGCGGCAATCTTGTGATGCCCGGCTTCACGGCTCCCAAACTGCAATGGGTCCGCGAAAACGAGCCTGAGATCTTTGGCAGGACGGAAATGGTCCTTCTTCCCAAGGACTACGTGCGCTTCAAGCTGACGGGCGCCTATGCGGGTGACATGTCCGACAGCGCCGGAACGCTCTGGCTGGATGTCGCCGGGCGCGACTGGAGCGATGATCTCCTTGCCGCAACGGGCCTCGACCGCAGCAAGATGCCCCGGCTGGTGGAAGGTTCTGAAAGCTCTGGAACACTGAAACCGGATCTGAGCGCACGCTGGGGATTTGAAACGCCTCCTGTCGTTGCGGGCGGCGGCGGCGACAACGCGGCGTCGGCCTGCGGGGTCGGCGCGGTCGATCCGGGATCCGCCTTTGTTTCGCTTGGAACCTCCGGTGTCCTGTTCGTGACCAATGACCGGTTCTCCCCGAATGTCGAAGGTGCGGTTCATGCCTTCTGCCATGCCGTGCCGCAGACCTGGCACCAGATGGGGGTGATCCTGTCAGCCACGGACAGTCTCAACTGGTTGGCCGGGATCTTGAAGAAATCACCCGGAGAACTCACGCAGGCGCTCGGGCATGTGTCCGGCCCCTCCGCAGTGTCGTTTCTGCCCTATCTTGGCGGCGAACGCACGCCGCACAATGACGTTGATATCCGTGCCGGGTTCGCCGGCATCTCACACGAGACCGATGATGCGGTGCTGACCCATGCCGTCCTTGACGGGGTCGCCTTCGCGCTGAAGGACTGCCTGGAAGCGCTGAGCGTTGCGGGAACCAAAATCGACCGGGTGCTTGCCGTGGGCGGCGGGTCGCGGTCGCAGACGTGGCTGGAGATCATTGCCAGCCTCTTGAATGTGACGGTCGATGTTCCGGTGGACGGCGATTTCGGCGCATCGCTGGGCGCTGCGCGCCTCGGGCAGGCCGCCGCACTTGGGTCAGTGGACGGGATCTTCGGCAAACCGGCGCTTCAGACAAGCATCGATCCGGTTTCATCCTTAAGCGAACATTATGCCGAGGCCTACGGGCACTGGCGCAAACTTTACCCGGCATTCAAGCAAGCCGGCTTCTGAGGAGCAAGACATGAGCACTGGGTTCTTTGGCGATCTGCAGCCTATTCAATATTCCGGACCAGACAGCCGCGATCCGCTGACTTACCGTCATTACAACAAGGACGAAGTCGTTCTTGGCAAGCGGATGGAAGATCATCTGCGCCTGGCCGTCTGCTACTGGCATAACTTCTGCTGGCCGGGCGGCGACCCGTTCGGCGGGGAAACCTTCATGCGTCCGTGGATGGCGCCCGGCGGCGACCCGATGGAGCAGGCCCGTTTCAAGGCGGATGTCGCCTTCGAGATGTTCCAGATCCTCGGCATGCCGTTCTTTACCTTCCACGACCGCGATATTGCACCGGAAGGCGCGACGCTGGCGGAAAGCAACGCAAACGTGAATGCCATTGCGGATATCTTCGAAACCAAGATGGCCGAGACCGGAATCGGTCTCCTCTGGGGAACGGCAAACATGTTCTCCAACCGCCGCTTCATGGGCGGAGCCGCGACCAACCCGGACCCGGACGTCTTCGCCTATGCCGCTGCACAGGTGAAAAACGCCATGGACGTCACCTATCGCCTGAAGGGGCAGAACTACGTGCTCTGGGGTGGCCGTGAAGGCTACGAGACTCTCCTCAACACCAATGCCAAGCAGGAGCTTGATCAGCTTGGCCGGTTCCTCAACATGGTCGTGGAATACAAGCACAAGATCGGCTTCACCGGTACCATCCTGATCGAACCGAAACCGCAGGAACCGAGCAAGCACCAGTACGACTACGATGTTGCGACGGTATACGGCTTCCTCCAGGCCTATGGCCTTGAAAACGAAGTCAAGATGAACATCGAACAGGGCCATGCGATCCTGGCCGGTCATTCCTTCGAACACGAATTGCACATGGCGCGCTCGTTCGGGATTCTCGGGTCCGTCGACATGAACCGGAACGACTACCAGTGCGGATGGGATACCGACCATTTCGGCATGAATGTACCGGAACTTGCGCTTGCCTATTACGAGATCCTGATGGATGGCGGCTTCACCACAGGCGGCACCAATTTCGACGCCAAGCTGCGCCGTCAGTCGCTGGACCCGGTCGATCTGATCCAGGCCCATGTCGGATCGGCAGACGCGATTGCGCGCGCGCTTAAGGCGGCGGCGGCCATCATCGAGGACGGCCGGCTGAAAGGCTTCGTCGACGAGCGCTACCAGGGCTGGCAAAAGCCGGAAAATGCGGACATCCTCAAGGGCGGGTCTTCGCTTGAAGCCCTCGCAGAGCGCGTCCATGCCGCCGATCTGGAGCCGCAGCCCAAATCCGGGCGTCAGGAATATCTGGAGAGCCTCGTGAACCTGTTCGTTTGAGGTCTCGCGTCATCAACTCATTTGAGTTCGTCGTCGGAATGAGCCCAAGTGGACCGTCGTTGTCGGGCATGACGTTCCCCGCTGTCATTCCAGACAAGTGAGGCGATGCCGAACGCTGATCTGGAATCCAGAAATCTGGGTGAGCGCAGCGAACACTCTTGCCGATGCGACCAGAATAGGCCGCGCCTTCGGCGCGAAATACATCTGGTTTCCGGATCGTCGCGCAGCTGGCGCTGCACTTGTCCGGAATGACCGGTTCTTGCAGCCCCTTGTCACCCCGGTCTTGCCGCAGAAGCGGCAAGACCGGGACCCAGTACGCCCTGCGGCCGGGGAAAAAATAGGCGAATCCGGTGGCTACTTGGTTCCGGCTTTCCGCCGCGCTTCAGCCGGAAGGACAAGATCAGTGGCGGGGGATCGCCTCACGAGATCCATTTCGGGTTGAATCGGACGGCATTGACCCTGTCAAATGAATGCCGGGCCTGCCATTCACGAAGCCGGTGGCTTTTGCCGGCTGCGCTGGCGTCTGCATTTGTCGGAGCAGTAGCGCACCTCCTCCCAGACCCGTTCCCACTTCTTTCGCCACGTGAACGGGCGCCCGCAGGCGGCACAGGTTTTCGAGGGCAGGTCTGATTTCCTGCGCATTTTCATGACGGGGTCTCGAACAGGTCCGCCTGCTCCGGTGACCGGTTTTGCCGTGAACGGCGGCGGCTGCGTTCCTGGCCGCGCATCGGTATGCCGCTCTTCCGGCTGCCGTGCTTTTGCTGGATATCGGCGGCCTTGCCGCGAAAGGCCTGTCCCTTCCTGACGGCCCAGACCTTTTCGCGGGCTTCCTTGGCCGCGCTCAGGTAATCGACAACGGGAAACGGGTAGCTGTTCCCGAGGATCTTTCCGGCGCCGTCCGTCTTCCAGGGTTCATGAATGCTGGGGCCGTCCAGCGACGCCAGTTCCGGAACCCACCGGCGCACGAACGAGCCGTCGGGGTCTTGGTCCAGGCCCTGTTTCACCGGGTTGTAGATGCGGATCGTGTTGATGCCGGTGGTGCCGGATTGCATTTGCACCTGCGGCCAGTGAATGCCGGGTTCGTAATCCGTGAACAGCCGCGCCAGGTGCTCACCGGGCGCGCGCCAGTCAAGCCAGAGATGGTAGCTGGAAACGGCGATCAGCATGGCCCGCATGCGGAAATTCATCCAGCCGGTTGCACTCAGGCAGCGCATGCAGGCGTCCACGAATGGCAGGCCGGTTTCGCCTGCCTCCCAGGCCCTGAGGCGGGTCAGGTCGGGCGTTGACGGGCGCAGACCGTCATAGGCGCTGTGCAGATTGTGGTGTTCCAGTCGGGTCTCGTCTTCGAGTTTCTGCATGAAATGGCAATGCCAGTGCAGACGGCCGGAGAAGGACCGCATCGACCCTTGCCAGGTGCTGCGGCCGGTGAACTGGCTTTCCTTCAACTCGCGTTGCCGTGCCCAGGCCGCCTGGGCGGTTTCGCGCATCGAAACCGTTCCAAAGGTCAGATGGGGCGACAGTCTTGAACAGGCATCAAATCCGCGCACCGGTGTCGACATGGCAGCGCGGTATGTCTTCCCGCGGGAAAACAGAAAGCTTTCCAGTGTGGACTGTGCATGGGTTCTGCCACCCCTTTGGCGTCCGGGACAGGGGTCATCGGCAAGCGCGAGTTCACGTGCGGCTGGTGGCTGACCGGGATCGATCCCTGCGAGCGGTTCCAGGTGCGGCGGCTCAACCGGCGCCTCGGCCATGAAGCTGTCCCATTTCCGGGCCCAGCCGTCACGGGTCTTCAAGCCGCGCAGGACACCTGTCTGCCGGGACTCGGTCCAGGGAATCCCCTTGGAGCGGCACCATGCGGCAACGCGTTTGTCACGCTCGAAGGTCCAGGCATTGCCGGTTTCTTCATGGGACCAGAGACCGGTGATTGTCCGCTTCCTTGAGAGTGCCTCAAGAATGCCGGTCACGTCTCCGGTGCGAATGATCAGGGTCTGACCGAGGCGGGCGAGGTCCTGCCGCAGGTCTTCAAGGCACTCCAGGAGGAAAGAAAAATGCCGCGCAGAAGCGTCGGGCTGCTGCCAGAATTCCGGTTCGAAAACATAAAGCGGAAGGACGCCCCCGCCGCGCAGGCTGGCGCGCTTGAGGGGAGCGTGATCGTGTACGCGAAGATCTTTTTTGAACCAGACGACCTGCATGTCGGTAACCGCGATTGGATGTCCATGAACCTGAGTTTCGACTGTCCTTTTACGCATGGCCGCGCCAACGGATCGCAAGCTTGTTATCTGCGACAAGGGCGGTCAAAGACCCTCGAAAAAACGCCTGCCGTCCGGGTCGGAAAGATCGTGCAGCCGGTTCGCGGCGTGGCGGGCAAAGCGGTGGGTCACCGACTTGCGCGTGGCCGCGGCAAGCTTGTGCTCCGGGGCATCGCGCAGGATTTCCGCGCCGAACCCGTCCGAAACGATGAGGCCGGCCTCTTCCGGGAAGATATCGAGCGGCACGTCGGGATGGGTCGCAAAATAAAGCCGGTCGCAGTGCTGCCGGTAGTCGGGCCATTTCTTGTCGGCTCGGAAGTCGGCAACCGATGACTTGACCTCGACGATCCAGAGCTGGTGTTTCGGCCCGAGCGCAAGCAGATCCGCCCGCCGCGAGGAGGCAAGTGTGACTTCAGGCAGGCAGGAAAAATCGAGCTGGCGCATCAGACGCGCGGTGCCGCGCCAGACCTTGAGCGCCATCTCCGACTGCCGGCCGTCAACAAGGGGATTGTCCAGTTGAAGGCGTCCGGTGACAGTGTGGGTATCATGTGCCATCCAGGATTTGTTCCATCTTTGTTCACATTTTGCAAGGACTGTGTTTTAAACAGGGCGTGACCCGGCAATTTGACTGTTTCCGGATCTGGACCACGTGAGTATGCTGGTGAGCGTCTGGCCAGGAGGGGCAATGTACTTGAGATTTCCAGGGCGGGCAGCATTGCTTGCCGCAATGCTGACTTTGCCGTCGACCACCGCGATTGCCGCCAAGGGTGATTTGAAGGTGCAGGTTCCCAAATCCGCTCCCTTGCTTCAGGGGCGGACGCTTGATCTTCGCTTCGCCGACTTCGCGCAAGGCATCTGGGTCCGGGACCTGAGCGATTGCCCGCCGCCGAGCATAGACCGGAGTGCGCCGGGCAGTGCGCTTGCCATTTATCGCGGCCTTTGGGAAATGCCCGATCGCATTTGCCAGGTCTACGGAGCCGAGCTCGGCGGACGGGACACGCAGCGCGCCGCGATCAACTGTCTGCTCAACAGCGGCGCGGAGTCGATCGAACTGGTCACGGTGCAACCGCGCGGAACGGGGCGGCTTCTCGTTCAGGAGGGCGAGCGCCCGCCGGTCCAATTCCGTTTTTGCGAAAAGATCACGCCGGTGCTGAAAGCGGCGGACAAGTAAACCGTCGGCAGATTGCCAATTGGAGCCCGGTCAGGTACGCGCGTCGCTCATCCGGCCAGGTGCAGGCGCCTCTGCGCCTTGTGCTGCAGAGGGATCTAGCGCGCACAAGGCACCGTACTGGCTCAGAAAGAGCCGCCCCGTCAGTTGATCCAGGAAATCGGATCGCTTGAGGCGATCCATGACGGGTCCCTTGACTTCGGAAAGGTGGAAGGTGACGCCGGCATCGGAGAGACGGTGATTGATTTCTTCAAGGCTTTCCAGCGCACTTGCGTCGATCGCGTTGATGGCTGAACACATCAGAACGACGTGTTCGACGTTCGCGCGGTCTGCGATGAGGGCGTATATCCGGTCTTCCAGATAACGTGAATTGGCAAAGAACAGGCTCTCGTCGACCCTGATCGTCAGAACCCTGTCACCGGTTATGACGTTGTGCCGCTCGACATTGCGGAAATGCTCGGATCCGGGGACGAGGCCGACGATGGCCATATGCGGACGGCTGCTTCGATAAAGATGAAGGGCGATCGACAGGGCGACACCCGAGATCACGCCCGGTTCCACGCCGAAGAACAGCGTGACGGATATTGTCGCCGCCATGGCTGAAAAGTCGCTTCTTGAGTAGCGGAACGTCCGCACGACCGCGCCGAAATCCACCAGGGACAACACCGCGACGATGATGGTTGCCGCAAGTGTTGCCTGCGGTAGATGGGTGAGCAGCGGCGTCAGGAAAAGGGTCGCGAAGGCAATCCCGGCCGCAGTGAACGCGCCTGCTGCAGGTGTTGCCGCTCCGGCATCGAAATTGACGACTGAGCGCGCGAATCCGCCCGTTACCGGATAGCTGCCGGAAACGGCCGACGCAATATTGGACGCACCCAGGCCGATCAGTTCCTGGTCGGGTTCGATCCTCTGGCGTTTCTTCGCCGCCAGCGTTTGGGCGACGGAAACCGATTCCACGAAACCGATGACGGAAATCAGTAGGGCTGGCCCGGCAAGGGCCAGCCAGAGGTCGCTGTCGAAGGCTGGCAGCTGCGGCGTCGGCAATCCGGACGGAATGTCGCCGACGACCCGCAGGCCGTGATCGCTCAGCTTCAGGGCTCCGGATAGAACCGTTGTCAGAACAACCGCTGCCACGGGACCGGTTTTGGCTAGGATGTCGGACGCGAACGGGTTTAGTCCGAACCTGAGCAGCAGCGATTTCAAACCTTTTCGCACCCAGAAGAGGAACAGCGTTGTCGCGGAACCTATGCAGAGCGTGATCCAGTTGATCTCGCCCAGGTGCTGCGTGATCGACAAGAGGATTTCGTAAAGCGTATGGCCTTGCGCCGGGACGCCGAGAATGTGTTTCAGCTGGCTGGCGGCAATCAGCAGGCCGGAAGCGGTGATGAAGCCGGATATCACCGGGTGGCTCAGAAGATTGGCCAGGAAACCGAGTCGGAAAAGACCCATGGCGATGAGCATCAGCCCGGAGAGGAATGCCAGCACGATCGCAGCTCCAAGATATTCGGGTGTTCCCTGCTGCGCGAACTCGCCGACCGCTGAGGCGGTCATGAGCGACACGACGGCGACAGGTCCGACGGCAAGAGCCCGGCTGGTACCGAAGAGCGCATAGGCAATCAGCGGCAGGATCGAGGCGTAAAGGCCGACCTCGGGCGGCAGACCCGCCAGCAACGCATAGGCGAGTGATTGCGGGATCAGCATGATCGTGACAATCGCAGCCGCCACGAAATCGCTTGTTGCCGTTGCTTTCGTATAGGATCTGCCCCAATCAAAAATGGGCAGGTAGCGCTTGAGCCGGATCATTGAGGGGCCTTGAAGGAGACGAACGGAGTGCCGGACAGGGCACAGTCGTGTCCTGTCGCGGCCAGTTCATGCAGCAGCTGGGCTGTTTGGCTGGTATCCGGATGCCCGTCTGGTGTGCCTGCCGTTGTGAGCAACCTGAAAACACGGTTTGCTAGAGCGCGTTGACCGGAACCTTCAGGAATGTTTTTCCGTTTTCTTCCGCTGGCGGCAGCTTGCCTGCGCGCATGTTGACCTGCAGCGAGGGTATGATCAGTTTCGGCATGTCCAATTGCGCATCCCGCTCGGTACGGAACTTCACGAACTCTTCCTTCGTCTTGCCACCGCCGACATGAATGTTGTGGGTCTTTTCGTCGCCGACCGTGGTTTCCCACTGGATGTCCCGTCCGTTCGGGCCGTAGTCGTGGCACATGAACAGGCGCATCTCCTCCGGCAGGGACAGAACCTTCTGGATGGAATCGTA